>CALJFL010000071.1 GCA_938074135.1 uncultured Halieaceae bacterium
TGATCAAGGCAAAAGCCTGGCTGGCCCCCGTGTTGATCGAGAGGGCCTGGGAAGAGTCGCTGGCGAAGAGCGGGCCCGTGCCACCCTGGCCCTGGGCCGATACCTGGCCAGTAGCGCGTTTGCAGGTGCCCGCCGCCGGGGTCAATCTGCTGGTACTGGCGGGAGATTCGGGTAATGCCCTGGCCTTCGGGCCAGGCCATGCCCGCGCGTCGGCCCAGCCGGGACAATCCGGAACGGTGGTCATTGGCGGTCATCGCGACACCCATTTCGATTTTCTGCGTGAATTGAAGCCCGCCATGGAGCTGACGCTGGCGTCGGCTGACGGTATTACCCGATCTTATCGCGTAGAAACATCGACCATCGTGGATGCCGGCACGCATCGACTTGCAGTGCACGACCCTCAAGACAGGCTATTGCTCGTCACCTGCTACCCCTTCGACGCACTGAGTGCCGATGGCTCGCTTCGCTATGTTGTGACCGCACGGCCCACCGCGCAGGCTATTACTCGCTTTCCCCTAATCGACAATCACCGCAAGGCTTACACGCTATGAAACCACTGCAATATATGGAAACGATCGCCCTTTACCAGGCTTTGAGTCCGCAACAGCTCGCCGCGCTGATCCGCGCAGACTGGCGGTGCATTGAACCAGGCTTGGGCGGCGAGCACTTTATCTACCTGAAGCTCTGCCAGCGTTATGCCGAGATGATTGCACGCCAGTGGGAGGTGCCTCTGCACGGCGCTGGCTACGTGGTCCGGTTGGTACTTCCGGCTGATGTTATCAGGCAGTATGACCTTGAAACCGTGGCCTACGAAGAGCATCTGGAATACCGTTTGCCGGTGAGTGAAGTGGCGGCGGTAAACCGGCATTTGGTCGGCGATGTACAACCGGTATCGGCTTTTCTCGACCGGCAGAGTTACTCGATCCCGCTGGGTAGTCGCCCCCTGGCGAGTCTCATGGGTTGATGATTCGCTGACGCATCTTTGCGTTGTGGCCGGCCTGCCCGGCTGGCTATACTGAGGCAGTGCCATAAGGAAGTATTGCCAGTGAATAATTTGTCCCGGTATGTCCGCCTGGTGTTGGTTGTTCTGATCAGTGCCTGTGCCACGGTTGAGCCGGAGCGCGACCGTCCGCCAGAGCTGGCACTGTCGCCGGCGCCGCTATCCGCCTGGCCCATGTTGGAAGAGACTGCAGGCGGCAATCTATTCGTGCCGATGAACAACGGGCAGACCGCTCTCGATTGGCGCCTGCGCGCTTTGCAGGGGGCAAGCCGCAGCATAGATCTGCAGACCTTTATCTGGGAGAGCGACGCGGCGGGGAGGGCGTTGGTCCAGGAAGCCGTGGCGGCTGCCGATCGCGGTGTGAAGGTGCGCGTTATTCTGGACGATAGCTTTCTGGCCCATGCCGACCCCGTGATCCGTGCACTATCAGAGCACCCGATGATCTCCCATCGGATCTATAACCCCGTGGCAAATCGTGCTGGAGGTGCGGCCATGCGCCAGCTGGAGAACATTACGGAGTTCTCTCGCATCAACCACCGGATGCACAACAAGCTGCTGGTGATCGATGGTCGGGTAGCGATTGTCGGGGGTCGCAATCAGGCAGACGAGTACTACGGCTATCGTGCCGAGCATAATTTTCGTGATCTTGAAGTCATACTGCAGGGCCCCCTGGTCCCGCGTCTGTCGGGTCTTTTTGACCTGTACTGGAATGACCCATGGACAATACCCATCGAGCACCTGGTTGATGCCAGTGAAGAATTGTCACCGGGCGAGCTTGCCAGTTGGCTAACCGCCAAAGATAGCCTGGTCAACCATCCCCAACCCGCTACACCGGACCAGTGGCAGGCCCTGTTCGAGACTGGTTACCCCGGAACTGCCAGGCTCATCGTGGACACGCCTGCCGAAGAGAGCCCGGCAGTGGATTTTCCTGTGCAGCTTGCCCAGGCCTATATCGAACGCATTGACGCGACGCAACGCGACCTTTTGCTGATTTCCGCTTATTTCATCCCGACTGAGCCGCTCACGGAAGCGATTGAGAGAGCGACCGCGCGCGGGGTCAAAGTGAGGATACTGACCAACTCCCTGGGCTCCAATAACCATGTGACGGCCCACGCTGCCTATGCCGAGCACAGGCCGGCCCTGTTGCATGCCGGTGCGGAACTCTATGAGCTGCGTGCCGATGCCAGCGCTCGTGCACTTTACGTCTTTGAAGAGGTTGAGGAGAGCAGCATTCTCGGGCTGCATGCAAAGATCGCCCTGTTCGATGACTGTTGCCTGATGGTGGGTTCGTCGAATCTGGATCCACGCTCCCTGCGGATTAATACCGAGATTGGTGCCTTGGTCGACAGCCCGGGCCTGAATGCCCATGTTCGCGAACTCTTCGCGGTGGACTTGTTGCCTGAGAATGCCTGGCGCGTAAAGCTTGGCGAGACAGGCAATGTCGTGTGGGTGGGCCCTGAGGGCGATGTGCACGAAGCCCCACCGGCCTCATTTTTCATGCGTGCAGAGTCCTGGTTTTTTGGTCTTTTGCCGATTGAACAGCAGATGTAAAACACGGGTCAAAATCCCACTTTCCCTTTAATTTTCGACGATTTTCAGGCAGTATTGCCGTCCCTCGCGCTGGGCCCCTGGTAGCGGTTGCCGCGCGATACTTATTTGAAAGGTTTTATACACAGCTCTGTTCTGAACAGCTTGCTCTGAACCACGTGGCCTTTGGTAAGGGTCACCACTGATTAAAGGAAAGCTCATGCCTGTTATTACTCTGCCCGATGGCAGCAACCGCAGTTTCGATAATCCCGTTTCCGTACACGATGTGGCCGCAGATATTGGTCCCGGCCTGGCCAAGGCGGCCCTGGCTGGTGTGGTGGATGGGCGCGAGGTCGATACTTCTTACGTCATTCAATCTGATGCCGCGCTGGCGATTATCACCGACCGCGATGAGGCTGGCCTGGAAGTGATTCGTCACTCGAGTGCGCACCTGATGGCGATGGCTACCCAGCAACTGTTTCCCGGTGTGCAGGTGACGATCGGCCCGGTGATCGAGGATGGCTTTTTCTACGATTTCGCCACCGGCAACAATTTCGCGCCGGAAGATCTCGAGAAGATCGAAAAGCGCATGGAAGAGATCGTGGCGGATGACCTGCCCGTGGAGAGAATTGTCTGCAGTCGCGAAAAGGCTGTGGAATTGTTTCGCAATATGGGCGAGCGTTACAAAGTACAGATAATCCAGGAGTTGCCTGAAGATGAGGAAATTTCCATCTACCGGCAGGGCGCCTGGATGGATCTGTGCCGCGGCCCCCATGTGCCCAGTACCGGCAAACTGAAAGCCTTCAAGTTGACCAAGGTAGCCGGTGCCTACTGGCGTGGCGATTCCAACAACAAGATGCTGCAGCGCATTTACGGCACGGCCTGGGCCAACAAGAAGCAGTTGAAGCAGTACCTGCACCGTATTGAAGAGGCCGAAAAGCGCGACCATCGCAAGATTGGCAAGAAGCTGGGCCTGTTCCACACCCAGGAAGAAGCGCCGGGCATGGTGTTCTGGCACCCGGACGGCTGGACCATCTACCAGGTCATTGAGCAGTACATGCGCGCCGCTCAGATTCAGCACGATTACCAGGAGATCAAGACCCCGCAGCTCGTGGACCTGTCGTTGTGGGAGAAGTCCGGTCACGCCGACAAGTTTGGCGATGATATGTTCATGTTGAAGGCGGAAGAACGTGAGTTTGCGGTCAAGCCCATGAACTGCCCTTGCCACGTACAGGTGTTCAACCAGGGCCTTAAGTCCTATCGTGATTTGCCGCTGCGGCTGGCCGAGTTTGGCAGTTGCCACCGTAATGAGCCTTCGGGTTCCCTCCACGGCATTATGCGGGTACGCGGCTTTACTCAGGACGATGCACATATATTCTGCACCGAAGAGCAGATTCAGCCAGAGGTCTCCTCTTTCATCGATTTCCTGCACGCGGTCTACGCTGATTTTGGCTTTAGTGATGTGATCTATCGCCTGTCGACCCGACCTGAGCAGCGCGTGGGTTCAGACGGCGATTGGGATCGTGCCGAAAAGGCGCTGGCCGATGCGCTTGATGCCCAGGGCCTGCCGTGGGAGGAGCTACCCGGCGAGGGGGCTTTCTATGGACCGAAGATCGAGTTTTCCCTGAAGGACTGTATTGGGCGGGTGTGGCAATTGGGTACCATTCAGGTTGATTTCTCGATGCCCGGCAGACTGGATGCCCAGTACGTGGCCGAGGATGGATCCAGGCAGACTCCGGTAATGCTGCACCGTGCGATCCTGGGTTCCTTTGAGCGATTTATCGGTATTTTGATCGAACATTATGAAGGTGTGTTTCCTACTTGGTTGGCGCCGCAACAGGCTGTTGTGCTCAATATCACCGACAAACAGTCGGAATATGCCCGGAATGTGGAAGATTCCTTAAAAAACAAGGGCTTTCGCGTCATTTCAGACTTGAGAAATGAAAAAATCGGCTTTAAAATCCGCGAGCACACGATTCAGAAGGTTCCGTACCTGTTAGTGGTAGGGGACAAGGAAGTAGAATCAAAGACTTTGGCCGTTCGTGCCCGTCGTGGAGAGGACCTGGGATCTATGGATCTCGAGGCGTTTAGCCAACTCCTTTCCGACGATGTAGCGCGTCGCGGTCGTATTGCATTGGAGAATCAGCATTAAGAAAGACAGCGGCAAAGGTGCCAGTAAAAAGGCGATAACGAACGACCAGATTACCGCAGACCCGGTTCGTCTGGTTGGGGCCGAAGGAGAGCAGGTGGGAGTTGTCCCGCTGAGTGAAGCCATCGCGGCAGCGGAAGCAGCCACAATGGATCTGGTACAAATTGCTGATTCCGACCCCGTGGTCTGTAAGATCATGGATTACGGGAAACATGTGTTCGAAGCCAAGAAGCAAAAGTCTGCTCAGCGTAAGAAGCAGAAGCGAACACAGGTTAAAGAAATGAAGTTTCGTCCAGGGACGGAGGATGGAGACTATCAGGTAAAACTACGCAACCTGACACGTTTCCTTGAAAACGGCGATAAGGCCAAGGTAACGCTGCGATTTCGCGGTCGTGAAATGGCTCACCAGGAAATTGGCATGGAGCTACTCAAGCGAGTAGAAGCTGATCTGGCCGAGTTGGGTTCAGTCGAGCAATTCCCGAAAATGGAAGGCCGACAGCTCACAATGGTTATTGCCCCTAAAAAGAAGAACTAGCGGCCTGTGAATGCCCTTGTTTCTTCAAATTTAAACATTCAAATGCGGAGTATTTGATTATGCCTAAAGCAAAAATTCACAGTGGGGCTGCCAAGCGGTTTAAAAAGACTGCCGGTGGTTATAAGCGCAAGAGCGCCAACAAAAGTCATATCCTGACCAAGATGACAACCAAGCGTAAGCGTCAGCTGCGCGGTACCTCGATGATCCATAAGAATGACGAAGTTCTTATCGATCGTATGATGCGTGCCAAGTAATCGGTCTATTGGATAATTAAGGAGAAGACTTATGCCTCGCGTAAAACGTGGTGTGGTGGCGCATCGCCGTCACAAGAAAGTTCTGAAGCAGGCCAAGGGTTACTATGGTGCCCGCAGCCGTATTTTTCGAGTTGCCAAGCAAGCCGTTACCAAGGCTGGCCAGTATGCATATCGTGATCGCCGTCAGCGCAAGCGTCAATTTCGCGCGCTGTGGATTACTCGCATCAACGCCCAGTCTCGCGCCAATGGCTTGAGCTACAGCCGCCTGATTAATGGCCTGAAAAAAGCCGAGATCGGTCTTGATCGTCGTGTCCTTGCGGACCTTGCGGTGCATGATAAGCAGGCTTTTGCAGCGATCGTGGAGCAAGCGAAGGCGGCACTGGCCGCTTAAGCCCACCCTGACCGCTCAGGCGGTTCGCTGGCTACATGAAAGAACAAGAAGGGAAAGGGCCTCGCTCTTTCCCTTCTTTTATTTTGGATAAACGAGTATTCAATAATGGAAAATCTCGAACCGCTGGCCAATGAGGCGAAGGCTGCCATTGCAGCAGCCGAAGACGGCGCCACCCTGGAGCAGTTGCGTGTGGACTACCTGGGCAAGAAGGGCCAGATCACCGCATTGCTGAAAGGGCTTGGCAAGCTCTCAGCTGAGGATCGTCCGGCAGCGGGCGCCCGCATCAATGTGGTCAAGCAGGAGTTGCAGGA
>CALJFL010000072.1 GCA_938074135.1 uncultured Halieaceae bacterium
GATGCACAAACACACCCCTATATCTCCACCGGCCTGCGCGAAAACAAGTTCGGTGTCGAAGTTGACCAGGCGTTGGCCGTGTATCGCCGGGCTACCGAATTGCCTCATATCGAGGTGGTCGGGCTCGATTGTCACATCGGCTCCCAGCTGACCCAGATCAGCCCGTTTATCGACGCCCTGCACCGGCTGCTGGCTATTGTCGACCAACTCCAGGCCGAGGGCATCACCATCCGTCACCTCGACCTGGGGGGCGGTCTCGGCGTGCGCTACCGAGACGAAGAACCACCCAGCATCGGCGAGTACATTGCCGCTATCCGCGCCGAGCTCGGCGAGCGCGATCTGGAACTGCTGTTTGAGCCCGGCCGCTCTATTGCCGCCAATGCCGGTCTGTTGCTGACTCGGGTGAACAACCTGAAGACCACTGACGAGCACAATTTTGCCCTGGTCGATGCCGCCATGAACGACTTTATCCGCCCGGCCCTCTACCAGGCCTGGGTGGATATCCGTCCGGCTGTCGATAACGGCGAGGGCCTCGCTGGCCGCTGGGATATTGTCGGACCGGTCTGTGAAACCGCTGATTTTCTGGGCAAGGATCGCCAGCTATCACTCAGCTCCGGCGACCTGCTGGCCGTTTTCGGCGCCGGCGCCTACGGCTTCGTGATGAGTTCCAACTACAACACCCGGGGACGGGCAGCCGAGGTGATGGTCGATGGCGATACTGTCCACCTGGTACGCGAGCGCGAAACATTTACTGATATGATCCGCTCAGAAACACGGCTGCCGGAATAAATCCGGGCCAGCACGGGACATTCATGCAACTGAAATTCACCAAAATGCACGGCGCCGGTAACGACTTTGTCGTCATCGACCTGATCAGCCAACGCTGTAAGCTGCGCCGGCGGGATATCCGCCGTCTGGCCGACCGGCATTTTGGTGTCGGCTGTGATCAGGTTCTGGTCGTCGAGCCACCGTCGAGTCCGGACGTGGATTTCCGCTACCGCATCTATAACGCCGACGGCGAAGAGGTGGAGCAATGCGGCAACGGCGCGCGCTGTTTTGCCCGCTTTGTGCGCGAGAAGCGGCTCACCAGCAAGCAGGTTATTACTGTTGAGGTTGCCGGCGGCACCCTGGAGTTGCGGGTACGCGATAACAACCAGGTGGAAGTCGATATGGGTCCGCCGGTCTTCGAACCGCAGCAAATCCCCTTCAACGCCCCGCAAGCAAACCCCAGCTACCCGCTGCAGGTGGCCGGGCAAACGCTTGAAATCGGTGCCATCTCCATGGGCAATCCGCATGCGGTTCTGCCGGTAGACGATGTCGAACGTGCCGACGTCGAAGGTCTGGGGCCCTTGATCGAGGCCCATGAAGACTTCCCGCAGCGCACCAATGCGGGCTTCATGCAGATCGTCTCCCGCGACACGATCAGGCTGCGCGTCTTTGAACGCGGCGTGGGTGAAACCCTGGCCTGTGGCACCGGCGCCTGCGCCGCTGTTGTCTATGGAATAAACCGCGGCTGGCTGCACGATACCGTGACAGTTGAGCTGCCGGGCGGTAAGCTAACCATAGCCTGGGCCGGGGACGGGCAACCGGTCATGATGACGGGTCCCACGGCAGTAGTATTCGAGGGCAGTATAAGAATCTGAAGCCGCCTCTGTGGGCGGCTCACCGACCAACAGGGGACACATACAGATGCCAGGGACCAACGAACAAGCCGTCACCCCCGATCTGGAACTCGACGATGGGCAGGTCCGGGAGTATCTAAAAGAGAACAGCGACTTTCTTCAGCGTAACCCTGACATGCTCGACTTCCTGCATGTCTCCCACGCCTCGGGCTCGGCTGTGTCGCTGGTGGAAAAGCAGGTCAGCGTGCTGCGGGAACGCAATATCGACATGCGTCACCGGCTCAACACCCTGACCGCTAATGCCCGCGACAATGACAAGCTTTACGAACAGACCCGTCATCTTGTTCTGCGCTTGCTGGAAGCCAACTCCGTCGCTGAACTGCACAAGGCCTTTCACGAGGCCATGGCAAGCGAGTTCGCCGTAGAACATGCCACAATGATCCTGTTTGGCGAACCGGGCTCCGAAGAAGGTTGTCGGATCGAGAGCGCCGAGAGCGCCAAAATCGAAATCGGCGCGCTGCTCAAAGGACGCAAGGCCATCTGTGGCCCATTGCGCAAGGAGGAGCTGGTTTATTTGTTCCCCGAGGCCGGCGATGTCGGCTCAGCAGCCGTTATGCCACTGCACAATAGCGAGGACCTGGGCGTCATCGCGGTCGGCAGTTCCGATGCATCGCGCTACAGTTCCAACATGGGCACTTTGTTCCTCAATCACATTGCCGATGTGATCATTCGACTGCTGCCCTATCTGCCACGAAACAGTAGCGGCTGAACATAATGCCCCCGCAGTTGCTGGCCGAATCGACCACGCAATTTCTCACCTACCTGCGCGATGTTCGCCAGTTGTCCGGTCACACCCTGAGCAATTATCAGCGCGACCTGCTGTCACTACAGAGCTACTGCAAAAGTCGCGACATCGACTCTGCCGACAAGTTACATGAAGCCGATATCCGCCAGTGGGTCAGTCAGATGCACAGACGAGGACTGGCCGGCAGCAGCATTCAGCGCAGCCTGTCGGCAGCGCGTTCTTTTTTCAACTATCTGGGCAGGGAGGCAGGCTATCCGCGCAACCCGGCCGCCAGTGTGCAGGCGCCACGCAAGCCCCGCAAATTACCGCGGACACTCGACGCCGACCAGGTCAACCAGTACCTGAAATTCGAAGACGACACGCCGCTGGCACGCCGCGACAGGGCTATCGCTGAGCTGTTCTACTCATCGGGCCTGCGCCTGGCAGAGCTCGCCGCCGTCAATCTCAATGATATCGACCCCGGCGCCCGGCTGTTGACCATAACTGGCAAGGGCAACAAGACCCGCACGGTGCCGGTTGGTGCAGTAGCCCTGGATGCGATAGAGCGCTGGCTGGAGGTCCGGCCCCATCTGGCCGCCGATGAGGACAGCACCGTAGCGGTATTCACCAGCACCCGCGGCAAGCGTATCAGCCCGCGCAATATCCAGGCCCGGTTGAAATTGCAGGGTCGCAAGTCGGGCATGCGCCAGGACGTTCATCCACATATGCTGCGCCATTCATTCGCCAGTCACATGCTGGAATCAAGCGGCGATCTGCGGGCGGTGCAAGAGTTGTTGGGGCACGCCAATATTGCCACCACCCAGATTTATACCCACCTCGATTTTCAGCACCTGGCCAAGGTATACGACGCGGCCCACCCGCGGGCCAAGCGGCGCAAACGCGACTGAGCCTGGCAATGACGATCGAAGTAATCACCTTTGACCTGGACAATACACTGTGGGATGTCGAACCGGCCCTGATCAAGGCTGAGGAGGCCCAGCGCGCCTGGCTGATGGAAAACCGACCGGGTAGTATCGAGCAGTACGATCACGAACAGCTGTGGGACTTCAAAAAAGGGGTTTGGCAGCGCAATCCCCAGCTGGCCCACCACATCAGCCAGATGCGTATCCAGATGCTGTACGAACTGCAGCGCGAGGCAGGCTATGGTGATGAAGAATCACGCCGCGGTGCCGAACAGGCCTTTGATGTTTTCCTGCACATGCGACACGCGGTGGAACTTTACGAGGAAGCCCTGGCGGTGCTGGAAGCACTGGCGAAGGATTACACCCTCGGGGCACTGACCAACGGCAATGCCGACATCTACAAGACCGACGCCGGGGAATATTTCGATTTCGCTTTCCTGGCCGAGGACATTGGCGCCAGTAAGCCGGCACCGGATATGTTTCACGCCGCCATAGAAAAAGCGCGGGTAGTACCAGACCGGATCGTCCACGTTGGCGATAACGCCGAACATGACATAGGTGGCGCAAAAGCGGTAGGGATGCAAACCATCTGGATGAACTCCCAGGGTGTCGAGTGGCCCGGGGGAGATAGAGCGGATCGGGAAATAGAAAATCTCAAGCAATTACCGGTCGCCATAGCGGACCTATGCGGTAATTGAGACGGCACCGGCGATGATCGCCAGCGCCGTAGTCGTTATCAGCTGCCCTTAAGAATTTTCTTCTTGGTGGACTCGTACTCTTTTTCAGAAATTACGCCGCTATCATAGGCCTCTTTCAGGTCCAACAGCTGCTGGCCCTGGGTTTCGGTCTGCTTCACGGTCGTCGTACTGCCGCCGCAGGCGCCCAGGCCAAGTGCTAACGCGATAACGGTGGCACCAAGAATAGTCTTGTTCAACATATTGATCGTTCCCTAGTCAGTAATTTTAAAAAATCAGGTCTAGACCGCGTCTTCCCCGGTCTCACCGGTACGAATACGAATGACCTGCTCCAGATCGGAGACAAAGATCTTGCCGTCACCTATTTTACCGGTGTTGGCAGCTTCCACAATAGCCTCAATCGTCGGTTCCACCTGGCTATCACCAACGGCTATCTCAAGCTTGAGCTTGGG
>CALJFL010000073.1 GCA_938074135.1 uncultured Halieaceae bacterium
TAGTCGATCTTGCGGGTGCGAAAAAGTGTAGCAATGCCAAGAGGCCATAAGCGGTGTAACTGTTTTCCGGCTCTGCTAGAATCGCCATTTAGCGGGACGGTCCAGGCGATATTACGCAGGCCTGGAGCGTAGCGCATTCAAACTGAAACTGATCCCTACAGGACATACACGATGAGTCTTGCTGATAAAGTATTGGCGGTAAACGATGATTTACCGATTCGCTCCGGCCAGCCCGTTCACAGTGGCAAGGTACGCTCGGTCTACTGGCTGACGGAGGCTGACAGTAGCCGCCTGATTGCCCAGCGTGGCTACAATGTGGCGGCAGATGCGCCATTGGCAATAATGGTCATCTCCGATCGCATATCAGCGTTTGACTGCATCTGGCATGGCGAGGGTGGAATGAACGGGGTGCCGGGTAAGGGTGCTGCCCTCAATGCTATTTCTAACCATTGGTTCCGACGCTTTCAAGAGCAGGGTTTGGCCGAAAGTCATATTCTGGAGATTCCCCACCCGCTGGTATGGATCGTACAAAAGGCGCGGCCGGTGATGATCGAGGCCATCGCACGGCAATATATTACGGGCTCTATGTGGCGCTCCTACGCCAAGGGTGAGCGCGAGTTCTGCGGCATTGCTATTCCCGATGGTCTTGAAAAAGACCAGAAGCTGCCCGAGTTACTGATTACCCCGTCCACCAAGGGTATTTTGGAAGGCATTCCGGGCGTACCTGCCGCCGATGATGTGAACATCACCCGTGCTGATATCGATAACAATTTTCAGGCGTTCAACTTCGCCAATCTTGACGACGTTGATTATTACGAGAAGTTACTACGTGAAGGGTTTGACGTGATCAGTGCCGATCTTGCCGAGCTTGACCAGGTGTTCGTGGATACCAAGTTCGAATTTGGCTATGTCACCGACAAGCTCGGTAAAGAGAAGATGATTTACATGGACGAGGTAGGTACTCCCGATTCTTCCCGCATCTGGGATGGCGCTGCCTATCGCAATGGCACCGTGGTCGAGAACTCCAAGGAAGGCTTTCGCCAGTTGCTACTGAATCACTTTCCTGAACCCGACATTCTGCTGAATAAAGATCGAATGCCCGAGCGTCAGGCACTGGCGGCCGAAAATGCTCTGCCAGCTGAGGTCCTGATGGAAGTTTCGGCAACTTATACTGGCATCGCCGAGAAAATCACTGGCCAGCCTGTTCCATTGTCGGACAATCCCCGCGCCGAGATCATTGCCGTACTGCGCGATGAGTTTGGTCTGGTCGATTAAATGGCTGGCGCCGGGTAATACCAGATCGGCGAGGTCCAGGCCCGTTCCTGAATCTGCCAGGGAAGGTCCGGATCAGCACAGCGGGCAGGTCTTTCCGCTTCATCGAAAGCCAGGCAATCAAAGTGACTCCAGCGGCAGCTGGGATTTTCCAGCACCCTGGCGTAGTAAACTGCGCCCAACGTCGGATCGAAGTCCGGGTCCTGCCACTGACTGCACACCTGCCGGAACCCTGGCCCGGATACCGCGCAGCTCGTCGGATCAACACTTGCCCCGTTGTCGGCGTCACCGGCAATATCATAAATCCGCTGCTGGGTGCGCCTCTGCTGGTCCGTCCAGCCCTTGATAATCTGGATGCGCTGTATCAGGTTGCTCCCATCGCGGGAGTCGGCGTGAGCGCTGGCGACAAATACCGGACCAGTCAGCGAGTCCTCAGGCGCTGCCGGTAACACAGACCCCATGGGCACCGCATCGCGGTAGGCGGTGTCCAGCATATCCGCTTGCTGACAGAGCTTGTCCGGTAGGTTCCAGGCGGCAAAAAAACGCGGGCGAATCCGCGGGCCACTGGTGCCAAAGGTCTCGCGGCGCTGCATGGCGGCAAACAATGCCGTTCGACTGTTTTGAGGTGCATAGACGCCGGCTACGCCGCCCGGGTTGTACCGGGAGGGTGATCCGGCACCAATCCCGCCGGGAACTTCAACCTGGTCACCGAGCCGGTGCGAGCGCTCCCGATCAATGCCGTGGGAGCCCCGGTAGCCATTCTCCAGACCTGCGGCCGGGGCTGCTATATGTGTGTCAGTGGCCGCCACAATACCCATTTCAAAAGGATTGACGCCCAGCTTGTCGCGCTCTGCTACGCCGGCGGTCAGTGCGTAGCGCACAAAGTTGTAACGCGATGTACAGCCCTGCAGCATCATGCCACCGCTACCCACGGACTCCCCGCAATCAGCAATGCTCTGTGAGGGGGGGCGTAACTTTTCGAAGTCACAGAATTCATCAGGCTCGCCGAAGACGCTGGCAATCCCGTTGCGGCACTCCGAATCACCCTTGACCTGTAATATCTCCGCCAGTGGCTCGACCCGTGCCCGCAGGGACGCCCACTCCCGTTGCTGGCTTTCGCTGGCGTCCCCATTGCTGTACGGCTGCCACATGCGGCCGCTACTCCAGTTGCTGTTATGCGGTATTGCCAGCGCATTGCAATTCGGGTCGCCCTCGATACAGGTTTTGTCCAGCCACTGCCACAGCGCCTCCGGCGTGGTGGCTTCCTTGGCGCTGGCCAAAGCCTGGGGAACGACGTCGCTACTAAAAATGACGTTGCGATGAAGATTGCTGGACTGTTCCGCCAGGGTGTATTCGTAGCCATGGAAGGTGGTGAAGCTGCAATCGCTGCTACGGTCGTGAAACGCTTCGGTGCTGCGCTGGTTATTCTGCCACGCTGCTACTGCCTCGCTGCGACAGAGGTCGCCATTGGCACCGCACAGTCGGCGCGAGCGGTCCAGGCCAAAAATAGCTTGTGAGGCAATTCGCACCAGGGGTTGCAGGTCATCCGCGACCGGCAGTTGCAGGTCGCCGCGAAATACCCGGCACACGAGTGCACTGTAGGCTTCGCTACCCGGTGTCAGGCACAGGCGATTTTCGCCCAGGCTTTCTGCATGATCAGTCACGGCCATGAAATCCAGCGGTGAACTGATTTTCAGCTGCGGTGTCACCATGTCGTCGGTGTCGCCACGCAGGCGCAGTCGCAGCGGTTCCCCGCGCCCAAAACGGTAGGCGTCGTCAGCCGTTGCGGTCACGCCGAATGCGGTTGCATCGTAAGAGGCGGCGGTGTGCACATGTAGTGCGCCGAACCAGGCGTTGTTGTTGGGGTACTGCTGGGTGCACTGAGATTGCCCGGTGGGCGCCTCCGGCAAGCCAGCTACTGGCACCTGCAGAAGTGCTTCGTAGGCAGTGCCGTCGGCCGTGACGCGTTCGAATTCAAAGCGTAACCACAGGCCTGCAAGCACCACGCAGGCAAGCAGCGAGCCGAACACCCCGAGCAGAATTTTAAGCAAGCGGTGTGTGCCTAGCACAGGCAATCCTTGTCGTCGGTGTCGGACCTGACCTGACAGCCTTGCGCATTGACAGGCACCGGCTGCCCCTTGATTACTTGCGCCCCGAGCGGCGAAGCGCTGCGGGCGTGAAGTCTTGCGGGCTTGCCTTTAGATCCCAGATGTAGCCGTGCTTTTTGACCTCGTTATCCAATCCCGTTACCAGGTAGCGCCCGGAAATGAGGTCGTTCTGGATTTCGGTGCCCCAGGGTACCTGGGCATCGTAGTGATAAACCCCCTGGGCCTGGCCGACCCGCCAGAGTTCGCCACGACCATCGTATTGGTCCTTCACCGCAATCGACCAGGTGTCCTCGTCAATATAGAAAACCCGGCGAGCATAGATATGTCTGGCATCGGCCTTGAGTGTTGCCTCGACCACCCAGACCCGGTGCAGTTCGTAGCGCGTATAAGCCGGATTAATGTGACCGGCCTGCAGAATTTCCTGGTACTTCAGCGACTTGTCAAAGAGTCGATAGGCATTGCTGCCGATGTACATTTCCCGCTTGCCGAGTAGTTTCCAATCGTAGCGGTCGGGGGCACCGTTGTAGCCGTCGAGGTCATCGGATGCTCGCAGGCCCTCGGAGGCTCGCCCCGGGCCATCGTAGGCAACATTGGGCGCGCGTCGAACCCGCCGTTGACCCGCGTTATAAACCCAGGCGTTGCGCGGCTCGACTTTCTGATTGATATTTTCATGGACCAACAGGATGTCGCCTTCGAGTCGCGCCGGCTCCATGATCTGCTGCAGGTAGAGAAACAGGCGGTTGTCATCCACCGAGCCCTTGGGGAGCCAGCTGGCGAATACCAGCCGGTCACGGAACACGATTGGCGAGAAATTGCCGTTGGTCTGAACCGGAATCTGCGTGTAGGTGCGCTCTACGCTGCCACCGCGATAGCGATTGATATGGTTCCAGATGACCTCCAGTGCGCTGGTCGGAAAGGGGAACGGAACGGTGCTGCCGTTGAGGT
This sequence comes from uncultured Halieaceae bacterium, assembly GCA_938074135.1. Next base: position 4,326 of record CALJFL010000073.1, read on the forward strand.
TTTTCAGGCCATTACCCCCCGGCACCATTGCCACCGTGGCTGCACTGGCTTTGATGTTATCCAACACATTCTGCGGATAGGTGGAGATTCGGTGGGAAGGGTAGACCGGCAGGTAATAGGTATCCGGATACTTGCGTAGCAGCGCAATCTGGCCCTCGCTGAGATTTTCGGCGTAGTCCTCAAGGTTCGCGGCCGATATTCGAAACAGCTCATTTTCGTTGGCGAAGGGGTCCTTCAAGCCCTCGTTCTCGATATCGCCTGCAGGCACTTCCGACAGTCCGTCCTGCCATGCGGGAATTGTGCCCGCTGCATTACCCGCGCGCTCTGCGCCGACCGGGGTATACGTCTCCCCGCCGAGACTGGCGACCTGTTCGTCGGTGGCGACTGCCATGCTGAAATGACTGGCCAAGCAGCAAGTCATCGCGATAACTATTGCTGTATATTTTACAAATGACATAATCGTTTTTATCCTTATAAAGAATCCTGTTCAGTGCTTTGTTACTCTCTCCAGTTCGCTAAAGCTTTCCTTAAGATATTTCCCCAACACCTCGATACCCGGTTGCATGGTGGGGCATGCCGTAACCGCAAAACACAGTTTTTTGGCATAGCTGACCACTGTCAGGTTAATGCCCATGCCGTCTGTTACGACGGACAACGGATACAGCGACTGTAATTCCGCACCTTCAAGGTATAAGGTTTTTCGTGACCCGGGCACGTTGGAGAAAATC
>CALJFL010000074.1 GCA_938074135.1 uncultured Halieaceae bacterium
GCAACTTTCTGTGGTGAGTAAAGGAAAACGATATGCCCCGGCGTATGACCCGGGCAGTGATAGACCTGCAGGGTCTGCTCGCCCACCGTTACCGTATCACCCTCTTCCAGCCAGCGGTCAGGAACGAAGGCGTCGGCGTGGGGAAAACCCGACATCTCGCACCACTCCGGCAACTTGTCGATCCAGAAGGCATCTTCGCGCTGGGGCCCTTCTATGGGCACGTACAGTTGCTGGCGCAGCACATCAGAGGCCGCGCAATGGTCCATATGACCATGGGTGAGAATGATCTTCTCGACCGTGGCACCCATCTTCTCAACGGTGGCCAGTATGCGGTCGATATCGCCACCGGGGTCGACGATGGCGGCCTTGCCGGTGCTTTCACATTTCACTATCGAGCAGTTTTGCTGGTAGGGAGTTACCGGCACGATAGATACCTGGATGGTCATTTTATCGTCCTAAACGGTGGGCGTAACGAGGTTTGGCTGTTCGTCCTCGTCGCCCTCCATGTCTGCGTTGGGGTTGAGGTACACCCGCTCATCGAACTGGTTTTCGCTGCGAGCGACGATCAGCGACACAGTGGCATCGCCGGTGACATTGACCGCGGTGCGCACCATATCGAGTAGTCGATCGACACCAATGATCAGGGCGATCCCTTCCACTGGCAGCCCGGCCTGCTCAAGGACCAGGGCCAGAGTGATCAAGCCAACCCCGGGCACGGCAGCGGTACCGATGGAGGCCAGGGTTGCCGTCAGGATGACCACGATGAAAGACGTCAAGGTCAGTTCTATCCCGTAGACCTGGGCGATGAACACCGTCGCCACACCCTGCATGATCGCAGTGCCGTCCATATTGATCGTGGCGCCCAACGGAACAGTAAAGCCGGCTACCGAGTTGTGAACCCCCATACGCCGCTCTACCGTGCGCAGGGTAATCGGCAGGGTGGCGCCGGAGGAGGCAGTACTGAACGCGAAGGCCCAGACTGAGCGCATCTTACGGATCAGGATACGCGGCGACAGACCCGCAAAAACTCTTAGCAACACGCTGTAAACCACCAGACCGTGAAACAGCAGGACCACCAGCACCGTAAAGAAATAGGCGGCCAGATCAAGAATGGCCCCAATGCCCATGGTGGAAAACAACTTGGCCAGGAGAGCGAACACGCCGTAGGGTGCCATAGCCATGAGTATGCCCACCATCTTCATGATTACCGCTTCCATGTCGCGGAAGAAACTGGCAATTCGACGACCCTGCTCGCCCGCGTGGGAAATGGCGTAGCCAAACAGCAGCGCAAAAACGATAATTTGCAGCATCTTGCCGTCCGCCATCGCTCGCACGGGGTTGGACGGGAAGATATCAACAAGTACATCAATGAGAGGGGGCGGCACCTGGGCTTCGAAGGTGGCAGTACTTTCCAGGGCAACATGACTGCCGGGGCCAACCAGCACGGCAAACAGCAAGGCCAGGGATACCGCAATGGCCGTGGTGGCCATATAAAACCCGAGTGTCTTTATCGCTATCGGACCCATGCGAGCGCTATCGCCCAGGGAGCTGGAGCCGCAAATCAGCGATACCAGTACCAGCGGTACCACCAATAATTTCAATGACGCCACGAAAATTCGCCCGACCAGGTCGAACAAACCGCTCACCAGGTATTGGTCGATTAACATGCGGAAGGTGTCAGAGATACCCGTGCTATGCATCAGGAGGTTGATCAATGACCCCAACAGGATGCCAGCGACCATGGAGATAAGAATGCGGTTGGTGAGGCTCATTTTATTCTCGTTTTTTGGGGGCGGGACTGATACGGGGCGGACTCTAACTCAGCCTGCGACGGGGCTAAATGCCACCGCCACAGGTGAGTAACGCCTAGGGACACGGTCCCACAACATAACCGGTAATCTTATCGTCGGCGCAGGCATTACAGGCCGAGGAGGCCTCGGTGCGGGCACCGCCTTCAAGGACCGCGCAGACAGGCGCATACTCCATAGTGCAGACCTGTGGCCTGGGGTCGGTGCACTGTGTCGTCAGGGGAGTGGTTTTGGTCGGACTCATACAACCCGTGAACAAAATTGTGGCCAGAACTATCCAAGCGCGTCGCATCAATGCCTCCAGAAGCTGCCGGAATAAACGTTGGCACAGACTAACATTGATAGGGGCGCGGCGCAGCCTTCTGGCGCGCCGCGCACCGGAATTGGGACTCGTGTGAGCACCTCAGGTGAATTGACCCGACTGATAATCGCTAATGGCCTGCTCGATTTCCTCACGTGTATTCATCACGAAGGGGCCGTACTGCACGACCGGCTCGGACAGCGGCCGTCCGCGCAGCAACAGCAGGCTGACGCCCTCGCCCCCGGCCTGCAGCTGCCAGTCCCGGCCACTGCCCGTTACCACCAGGTTGCGAGGCCCTGTTTCACGATCCGCATGCAACAAGCTGCCGGCATAGACGTAAGCCAGGACGGACTCCCGGGCATCAGCGGCCACCAGCACTGATACACCGGGGTCCAGGGACAGGTCGAGCAGGGCCGCACGGGGGGCCAGTTCAGTCAGGGGGCCAGTGGCAGTGACATCAGCCACCTGCCAGTCACCGGCAATGACGGCACCGGCAAATCCGCAGCCAGCTATAGCGACCAGTTCGGCCTGTGGAATATCCCGGTAACGAGGGGTGCTCATTTTCTCGGCAGCAGGCAGGTTCACCCAGAGTTGAAAGCCGTGCAGGCCTGTGGTGTCCTGGGTGGGCATTTCCGAGTGGATAATACCCCGGCCAGCCGACATCCACTGGGCGCCACCACCGCGGATTTCGCCACGGTTGCCCTGGTTGTCTTCATGAATGATGCCACCGCGCTTCATATAGGTCAGGGTTTGCATACCACGGTGCGGATGGGCCGGAAAACCGCCGGCGAAATCCTCTCGATGCTCTGAGCGGAGTTCATCGATCATGAGTATCGGGTCCATGGCCGCGTGCTGCATGCCCGCGACGCGCTGAATCGCCACGCCGTCACCGTCGCGGCTGGCATGGGCCGGCATAATTTCCTGTATCACTCGCTGTGTCATAGTTACCTCCTATTGCATGAGAGGCTATCTTACTCTCGTATTTTTCGATTAAATAACGGATAAAATCCCTTAAACTTTTCGTTTTAATCGAAAACGGAGACGATAGATGAACCGGACGACCCTGGAACAGTGGCGCATGCTGCAGGCAGTGGTGGAACACGGCGGCTTTGCCCAGGCCGCCGAGGCCATCCACAAGAGTCAATCGACCATCAACCACGCTGTGCACAAGCTCCAGTCGCAGTTGGGCCTGCCGCTACTGGAGGTGATCGGGCGCAAGGCCCAGCTTACCGAGGCGGGCGCGCTCATGCTGCGCCGGGCCGGTCAGCTGCTGGAACAGGCAGAACAACTCGAAGCGGTTGCCAGCAGCCTTGCCGAGGGCACTGAGGCAGAAGTGCGAATCGCCGCCGATGCCGTCTACCCTGACGAATGCCTGGCCAATGCCCTGCAGGCCTTGTCGGAATCCTATCCGAATACGCGGGTACAGTTGCGCGAAACCGTGTTATCCGGCGGACCGGAACAACTGATCGCCGGGGAAGTCGACCTGCTGATCGCCGGTCGTGTGCCCGACGGCTTTCTGGGCGATGTCCTGCTGAAGACTGAATTCATCGCGGTGTCCCACCCCGGGCATCCGCTGCAACAACTGGGACGCAAGCTGAACTTACAGGACCTGCGTCAACACCGGCAGATCGTTGTGCGCGATTCAGCCCGTGGCAAGGGCATCGATTCGGGCTGGCTGGGCGCCGAACAACGCTGGACTGTTAGCCAGGTCGCCACCTCCATCGATATGATCAGCCGGGGTATGGGCTTCGCCTGGCTGCCGGCCACCCGGATAAAACAGCGCCTGGCAAAAGGCGAGCTGCAGGCACTGGACCTGGACCAGGGCGGCAAACGCCAGTCCACGCTTTATCTGACCTACGCCGACCGGGACAAGGCTGGGCCAGCGACCTGCCACCTGGCGAGCCTGCTGCAGCAGGAAACTGCCCTCCACGCATGAGCCTTCTATTAAATCGAAGATAAAATACGGTTTTTTGCGCTTATCATTCTTATAAATCGAAACTATGCTGATCCCACTCGATAGACAAACACACTTGGCAGGAGCAGCACATCATGGGCATGTTAATTGACGGTAAGTGGCAGGACGTCTGGTACGACACCAGTAAATCGGAAGGGCGATTCGTGCGAGAGAGTGCCCGCTTTCGCCACTGGATAACAGCCGACGGCAGCCCCGGCCCCGAGGGCGACGGAGGCTTCGCCGCGGAGCCGGGACGTTACCACCTGTACGTATCACTGGCCTGCCCCTGGGCCCATCGCACGCTCATGGTTCGCGCCCTCAAAGGGCTCGAATCACTGATCGATGTCTCCGTGGTCAGTCCCATTATGCTGGACCGGGGCTGGACCTATAACGCCACTGAAGGCAGCACCGGCGACCACGTCAATAACCACGACTATCATCACCAGGTCTACACCACCGCGCAGCCCCGCTATACAGGCCGGGTGACCGTGCCAGTGCTCTGGGACAAGCAAACACAATGCATTGTGAACAACGAGTCATCGGAGATCATCCGCATGTTCAATCATGCCTTCAATGACATCACTGGCAACCAGGAGGATTTTTATCCGGCGGCGCTGCGAGCGCAGATCGACCGCTGGAACGACCGCATCTACCCGGCGGTTAACAACGGCGTTTACCGGGCCGGCTTTGCCACGACCCAGGAAGCCTATGCAGAAGCCTACCACGAGCTTTTCAGCGAGTTGGACCACATCGACCGACACCTGGCCGACAATCGCTACCTGCTGGGGCAGACCCTCACGGAAGCCGACATTCGCCTGTTCACCACCCTGATTCGCTTCGACGCTGTGTATCACGGCCACTTCAAATGCAATCGTCAACGGCTGGAGGACTTCGCCAACATACCCGCTTACGTTCGCGATATTTATCAACTGGATGGCGTGGCAGACACCGTCGACTTCGACCACATCAAGACTCACTACTACGCCTCACATCACACCATCAACCCCACCGGGGTGGTGCCATTGGGACCGGATATCGACTTCACCCGTGCCCACGGGCGCGAGAATCTGGTGGCGAGCCAGTCAGCTGTCGGCTAACTCGCGCGGAAACAGCCTGTATGCCACGGTGCCAACGCCGGGCCTCAGTTCGGACCACCGGTTCAGCGCCAGGTGCAACTGTACGTAGCCGGCCGTCGGCAGATTTATCAGGCCAGCGGCCGGTGCCAGTTCGTTAACCAGGTCAGTAAGCGCGGGATTGTGACCGATGATGAACAGCTCGGCGAAACTGTCGGGTTGGCGCCGCAGCCAGTGCTGCAGGTCATCACTGTCAAAGGTGTAGAGGTCCTCGCTGGTCTGGTGCTTAAGCTCAGCCAGGCCCGGCCAGCCATCGCAAACACCCGAGAGGGTGAGCTGGGCTCGCCGGGCTGGGCTGACCGCGACGACTTGCGGGGACTCTCGACAGGCCAGCGCTGCACCCATGCGCGGAGCAGCCCGACGGCCTCGCTTGTTCAGCCCGCGCTGGCGATCTGACAGCTCCGGCTCATCCCAGGCAGATTTGGCATGGCGCATCAGGTGGAGAATTTTCATCGCACAATGTTACTGCGATTCCTTGCGGCAGGGTATGAGAGATACCGTCTATACTAGGGGTAGCAATTACCCCGATGTAGCCAGATCAAGGAGGCGGGAATGCTTCAATCGGTAAACCTGAGAGATTACATGTTGACCAATCCGGTGAAGGTCAATGCTAACGACAATGTGCTGAGCGCAATGCAGATCATTATCGACAATAAAATCTCTGGCGTGTGCGTGGTAGACGACCGGGAGAATCTGGTTGGCATCCTGTCCGAGCTGGATTGCCTGCGGGCCGCGTTAGGCTCAATTTACAACGACACGGGGATTGGCCGGGTAAAAGACTACATGGCCAGCGATAATCTCGTGGTTGCACACCCGGATGAAGACATCGTCGACGTCGCTCAGGATATGCTACTGAAAAACAAACGCCGAAGACCGGTCGTCGAGGACGGCAGACTAATAGGACAGATCACCTGTCGGCAATTACTCAAGGCCATGCAAAAATTCTGAGGCTAAAATACTACTCGCCCGCCCCACCCATCGGCGGACAATTGTCCCGATAGTAGTCCAGCAAAATGGCCGCCGCAGCGTGCTCATCCGCAACGATGTCCACAAACTCCAGGTCAGCCATATCGATATACTCGCGCCGGCCAACCTCGGCGATCAGCCAGTCATACAAACCCTGCCAGTAATCTCGCCCCACCAACACGATAGGACGTCGTCTGAGCTTACCGGTTTGGACCAGGGTCAGTAATTCAAACAACTCGTCGATTGTGCCAAAACCACCCGGGTAGATGGCGAACCCAATGGCATAACGTATCAGCAAAAATTTGCGGGTAAAGAAGTAACGAAAATCCAGGTCTATGTCGAGGTAGGGATTGGCCAACTGTTCTTTCGGAAGCTCGATATTCAGTCCCACCGAAGCCCCGGATTCCTCTGAGGCTCCAAAGTTACCCGCTTCCATGATGCCCGGGCCGCCACCCGTCACCACGGTGATATGCTCCGTCGCCAGCATTCTGGCCAAACGGCGGGCACTTTGGTATTCCGCAGCTGTGGACGCGGTACGAGCACTGCCAAATATACTGACCGCGGGTCCGATGTTGGCCAGGCTCTCAATGCCCTCGCGCAATTCATCGCCAATGCGGGCAATTCGCGCCCGCTCATCCTCACTCAGGCCGATGTAATCCGGGTTCTTGCGGTTTTCTATCATGATCAGTTAAACCCTCGCCAGCTTTGCGCCCAGGCCTCAAATTCGCTCGCGGGCAATGGTGCGCTGAACAGGTAACCTTGTCCATAGTCGCAGCCCAACTCTTGTAGCACTGCCAGAGTAGCGTCATCCTCAATACCCTCTGCCACCACTCGCAAACCAAATTGGTGCGCCAGATGAATGATGGCTTTGACCAATTCGAGATCGAGCAACTCGGTCTGCATTCGAGCAATAAAGCTGCGGTCGATTTTCAGCTCAGTCGCCGGAATATGCTTGAAGTAGGACAGCGAGCTGTAGCCAGTACCAAAATCATCGATTGCCAGCTGCATGCCCTGATCTCGAACACCCATCAGGTTGTCGAAACCCGATTGCTTGTCCTCAATAATCGCATCTTCGGTAATTTCTACCGTCAATTGTGTCGCCGATACACCCCAGATAACCAGGGCGTCCTGTAGCATGGCCAGCAGGTCAGGGCTACTGACCAATCTTGCCTGCACATTAAGGGCAAGGGGAACATCTATTGCCTCGCGCCAACTGCGCATTTGCCGCAAGGCGTGGTCTACCACCCACTTGCACAAATCGAAGCCGGCGCCACTTTCTTCTGCGAGCGCCACAATGGTCTCGGGAGCCATAGGTTCGCGACCCTCTGGCTGCCAGCGCAATAAGGCTTCCGCACCCACCAGCTCGCCAGTACCCAGGTCAAGTTTGGGTTGGTAATGCAGCTCAAAATCATTGTTGTAGAGGGCATCGGCGAACGCTGTCTCCAGCGCCTGGTCATGCGTCGTTTGAGGCTCACTGCCGAGTAAATCCTCAAGGCTGTGCGTGCCGCCGCGTTTGACATGAGTCAGGGAAGACTCAGCACGAGCCAACATTGACATAGTCTCGACCTGGCCTGCCAGGTTTACTGCCAGGCCGATTTTCAGCTCGACAGGGGTCGTGTCATCGTCTGCAACCAGTCCATCTTCCAGCAATCGCTCAACTCGACTCATTGCCAGGGTGATGAAGGCAGGATTAGTGAGGTCACGCAGGATGAAGGCGAAGCGATGACTGCCAACGCGAAATACCGACGCCTCCAGCTTGCTGACAGACATGAGTAGTTCGTGAGCGGTAGCCAGAACGGTATCGCCAGCATCGTAGCCCTGCTGGTGATTTATCCGCCCCAGGTTGACGATATCCACCAGTAGCAAGCCGAGATTGGTAGCGTGCTGAAGCGCTGATTGCACGGCGGCCTCAAGAGCAGTTAAAAACCCCTGGCGCTGTACATCCGGCGGACTGGGCAACGGGGCAGGCCGCCTATAACTGGATCGCTGTCATATCGATCCCATAGGCGTCCGGCTCGAGGCTGTTAAGGATATCCAGCCGCTCTCCGTCGGCAGTCGTTTTCTGATTGAGCAGGTCGATAGTCTTGATCTCGTCGCATGGCTGTTTGTCGCTATCGAGCAAAACCATCACCTTGGGTCGCAAACGGCGAGTGCGATACTCCGCAACGACCACGCCAACCTCAGCAGTGGTCAGCTCAACCAGTGTGCCGGCGGGATAAATACCCACCGCCTGGATGAACTGCTCAATAAGCTCGCCCTGAAAGTCGATATCCTTCCATTCGTACAACATCTTGATCGCGGTCGACGGCGGGATGGCACGCGCATAGCTGCGATGGCTGGTGATCGCATCGTAGCAATCGACAATGGAGGCGATCCTGGCAAAAACCGGGATCTCATCGCCAGACAACCCCCGGGGGTAACCGGAACCGTCATGCCGTTCGTGATGATGTTCCACCATCGCAATAACATCGGCATTCATGAGCCCGCTTTCCTTGATCATCTCAACGCCATGCTGCACATGATTCCGCAGTTGCGCAAACTCCTCATCGGTCAATTTGCGGTCTGACTTCAACAGGTCGGGAGCGACCCGCAGCTTACCCACATCAAACAACAGGCCTCCGATGGCTAGCGTGCGCAGATCAGACTTGGGCAGGCCTATCTGTCGGCCCAGAGCAACGGCCCAGATGGAGCAACCCAGCGAGTGCTGATAGGTGTACTGATCTTCCTGTTTCATCCGCGCCAGCCAGATACAGGCATCGGGGTTGCGACTGATACTGTCGATCATTGGCTCTACGGAACGCTTGACCCGTACTACATCCAGGGACTTGCCCTTGATCGCATCCTCAAAAATACTCTCAATACCCTCAGCCAGGGCCGTCACGGCGGTCTGGGCAGCGGGATATTCCTCATCCCAGGTAGCGCCGTCCCGATAGGGCTTAAGGGTCCGGTCGTGGAAAACTTCCTCGTTTGACAGGCTTGGACGATTGCGCACCTTACGCCGCAAAACCGCCTCTTCCTGGGCACTCTTGACCGTGTCGACATAGACAAAGCGACAAAAGCCACGAAGCTGATCAATCTCATCCTGATTTCGCAGCCGAAAGCCCTGTATAGAAAAAGGGGTTTCCAGCCATGGGCGATCCAGGCTGGACACATGCATGCCCACCTCAAGGTCGGGAGTGAAAATCTTGACTATCTCTAACATTACGAATCGCTATCCAGGCCTTATGAAACACCGGTTCCTAGGATACTGTTTCTCGCCCGACAAGTCCGGCGGGTTATGTGATGCAGTTCTCAAGTTGTGCCCTTCTATCTCAATAAAATGCTTAACAAGTTGCCCAGAAAGGTATCCCGCGGACCTTCCCATCCGCCTCGGCATCACTGCCAGCCATAGTCGCCAGCAGCAAGTTCCAGACTCGCAGCCGGGCCGCCCGCGGGCGCTGCCAGCCAGGGCGTGACGGCTACTAACAAACCCCGACTGGTGTGCAACACAGGCAATGACAGCAGCGTGGTATCACCCACGTTGTTGAGCATAACAAGATGCTCGGGCCGTTGCGGCGTCGGGACAATTGCCAAGCTATCCCAGTCAACGACAACACCGTGCCGCTGTTGCCAGCGGATATCATTACGCAGCGCGCCCAGCTCCTGTAGCAATTGACGACACAGTGGTTTTATCCGCGACAATTCCGCCGACGCTGCAAACTGGATGGCAATGCCGCTGCCACTACAAATCGGCCCGGCAGCGGCAAAACGCCATTCCGGGGTGATTGTTGGGGCCGACATCGGGATGGGCGCTGACGCTGGCTCTGCAGGTAGCAATGCCGCGCAGTCGCGTCGGCGACAGAATTCACTCAGAACCGTCTGCTCATACACCAGTTGCTGGTCTTCCCTGGGGTGGTTGAGAATGACACTGCGCCCCCCCACCACCAATCGCGGCGGCCCCAGGGCTTCGGGGTATACCTCCGTCGGAAAGCCCAAGGCTACATCCTCCTGTACCAACAGCAGCTGGTTGGCGTATTGTTCGACCGCACGCGACCAACCCAGGAGTTTAGGGTCCATTTCTTCCTCTGCTGTCGCCTGCGAACGTGCCAGGTCAGCTTCCGCCAGATAGATCTCGGCAAGAAAGGACAAGGCAGCTTCAGCGTACGCGGCCCGCCAGTCGTCATCTGCACTTTGCAACGACACCACGATACGCTGGTAACGGCTCAGTTCGGACGCAAGTTCAGGTTCCTCCTGCGCCGAGGCGGGCCAGGCAAGCAAGAAGCAAATAATCAGGCAGTGGCACCAGCCCTGCACTACCGGCTACCGGTCAGCAAACCAGCTGGCGAATTCCTGGAAGTCGACCAGGCCAGAGCCATCGGTATCGATAGCGCCGAAGCCGACCCTGATCTCGTCAAGAGATGCCTCAACACCCAATGCTTCCATCAAGCTTTCGAATTCATGAAGTTCAATGCGCCCATCGCCATTGCTGTCAAAGTGATCAAAATTTTCACGCAGTTCTTCCGGCGATTTGGTTGTCATAGTCCCGTTACCCGATGCACCCAAGATATCCAAAGTATAGGACACTATGGCGGTGCCGCAGCTATGACTCCCAGGTATCGACGGTCCGCTGGCCGGCCGGGAACACGTTGCAGCCCATGCCAAGCGGTGTGTGAATATCCCCGTAGGCCAATTATACTGTCTGGCACCCGCCGTTGAGGCGCGGAGTGTCGGTTGCAACCCGGCGTAACACCAGCGTAGACTCGGGCAAAAATAATACACCCCGCAAGCAGGGTTGCGCTCCCAACTTAGGTACTTCATATGTTTACATTTGTCCGACCTTTTGTTCTTGGCCTTTCGCTCCTGCTGGCAGCCGGCTGTTCACGGCAATCAGCCGACGTCGAGCCAACCATCGATGACGCAGCACAACCGGAGACCACCACTGGCTTGCCCGATGTCGAATGGCGCAAGCACGGGCTTACTGACGCCGAGGGCCGTTTCAGCCCCCTGAGCGATATCAATGTCGACAATATCAGCAAGCTGGGGCTGGCCTGGTATTTCGACTACCCGACCAATCGGGGACTGGAGGCGACACCGCTGATGGTCGACGGCGTGCTATATACCAGCGGCTCCTGGAGTATGGTCTACGCCCACGATGCAGCGAGCGGAGAATTACTGTGGTTCTACGATCCACAGGCACCGAGAGACTGGGCAATAAAGATGTGCTGCGACGTGGTCAACCGGGGGGTTGCATACAACGACGGGAATCTTTTCTTCGGCACCATAGACGGGCGACTGATCAGCCTGAATGCCAGCGATGGTAGCGAGCGCTGGTCAGTGCAGACAACTGACCGGGAGCGGCCCTACTCGATTACCGGTGCCCCTCGCCTGGTCAAGGACAAGGTGATCATCGGCAACGGTGGTGGTGAATTCGGGGTCCGTGGTTACGTCAGCGCGTATAACCAGGACACCGGGAAAATGGCATGGCGCTTCTATACCGTTCCGGGCAACCCCGCGGACGGCCTGGAAAGTGAAGCACTGGAGCGCGCTGTCGAGACCTGGGGCGGAGGCGAGTGGTGGAAAGTCGGTGGCGGCGGTACCGTTTGGGATTCCATGGCCTATGACCCCGAGCTCAACCTGCTGTACGTGGGTGTGGGCAATGGCGCGCCGTGGAATCGACAGATTCGCAGCCCTGATGGGGGCGACAACCTGTATCTATCCTCGATACTCGCCCTCAATCCGGATACCGGCAAATACGTGTGGCACTACCAGACCACGCCTGGCGAAACCTGGGATTACACCGCCACACAACACATGATCCTCGCGGACCTGGAACTCGATGACAAGCCGCGTAAAGTGATCATGCAGGCTCCCAAGAACGGCTTCTTTTACGTGCTTGACCGCGCCACAGGCGAACTACTGTCAGCAGATACCTATGCAGCGGTTACCTGGGCTACCCACGTCGATATGGAAACGGGACGACCGGTTGAAACGCAGGATGCGCGCTACCTCGACGGCGCCGTGGGCCCACTGCAGTTGCCCGGCCCTATCGGCGGCCATAACTGGCACCCCATGAGTTTTAACCCCCAGACTGGACTGGTCTATATCCCGGCCCAGGATGTGCCCTGGGTCTATCAGACCGATGCAGAATTCCGCCACCGCAAGGGCTACTGGAATACAGGCACAGACAGTCGTGTCGCATCCCTACCCGACGACCCCAACACCAAGGCGGCCGTTCTGGCTACAGTGACCGGCTCCATCATCGCCTGGGACCCGGTGGCACAGAAGCCGCGTTGGCGCGTTGACCATGAAGGCCCCTGGAACGGTGGCATCCTGTCGACGGCAGGCAATCTTGTCATTCAGGGCAACGCCAATGGCGAAGTCGCCGCCTATCGCGCCGATACCGGCGAGGAGATCTGGCAGTTTGATGCCCAGACCGGTGTCGTCGCACCACCTTCCACTTTCCGGCTCAATGGTGAGCAGTACATCGCCATCGTTGCTGGCTGGGGTGGCTCGCTGGCGCTGGTCGGCGGCGAGGCCCTGACCGCGGGATCGATTCCCAACCGCAGCCGATTGCTGGTGTTCAAGTTGAAGGGCAATGCTGAATTACCACCCGCCATCGAGACACCCCTGGTGATCGATCCACCGGAACTCACCGCCTCGGCCGAGCAGGTGGCTGCTGGTCGCAAGGAGTACCTGACCTATTGCGTGTTTTGCCATGGTGACGGCATGGTAAGCGGGGGGGCCACACCTGACCTACGCGCCATGACCGCAGAGACACACGCGATGTGGGATGCCATTGTACTTGGTGGTATGCACTGGCAAAACGGTATGGTTGGCTTTGGCGGTGAGCTCAGCAAAGAGCAGTCGGATAACATCCGAAGCTACGCCATTGAGCGTGCGCATTTTGCCCTGGCGGATAAAAAGCAGCCTGAATGACTGCCCTCTGGCGCTGCGCGACTAGAACGGCCTGAATAGAAGCTCTACGTCACCGATGTTTATCCGGTCGCCAGAATTCAGGGGAGATGATTTGGTTTTGCTGCCATTGACCTTGATGCCGTTGGTCGATTCATTATCTTCGATACGCCAGGCGCCATCTTTGACGCTCAACGTTGCATGACCGTTGGATACCGTTATTTCATCGATGGTGATATCCCTTTCTTCCGAGCGGCCTATGGTCCAACGGCCTGAGCCGGCCTGTTTTGGTAAAACAAACAGGCCATGCTTGCGCGCGCCATTGGTCACCATCAGCGCCGCGGCAGCGGTACTTTCATCGACATTGCGGGCTTTCAGCAAGCCGGAAAGTTGCTGCTCGTCGCCTTTACGCGCATCGCCAAAAGCGTACTGGTCATTGCTGGTCCAGCCCGGCGGTGAGGGATAGGCCATTCGCATCGAAGTTGCCTCCGGCTCGCTCTTATCGACCACGAAAGAAGATGCCTCGCGAGCGACTTTGGCGCCGAAGATCGTGTCATTTCCTGAAACGTCTGGCGTCAAGACAAGGAAAGACTGCTCGCCAATAGTAATAATGTCACCGCCCACCACCTTGCTGACCTTACGGACCTCCTTGTTGTTCAGGTAAGTCCCATTGGTCGAGCCCAGATCCTCAAGGTAGATATCACCGGCCTTTATTTCCAAACGAGCATGCTGCCGGGAGGCTTCGTCGTCGTCCAGCACGATGTCGCAGTCGACGTGCCGGCCCAGCGTTTGTGAGGGCTGGGACAACTTGACGCGCTCGTTACTGGTGAGGTTTCTCAGCTCGAAAAAAAAGTCCATTGGGTACTGTGATAACAGCTAATGAGCTGTAAATCTTAGCATTACATGCGTTCAAAATCGTCGCTTTTTTGTGCCGTTGTGATGTGGGTCGCTGTTTTGAATAGCGTCGCGCGCGACTGGTCACAAGTCAGGACGGGGCAGAGATTCCTCGCATCCCAAATAAAAAACCCCCAGCCCGAAGGGCTGAGGGTGTTTTATTTAGAAGCCTGGCGATGACCTACTCTCACATGGGGAAACCCCACACTACCATCGGCGATACATCGTTTCACTACTGAGTTCGGGATGGGGTCAGGTGGTTCCAATGCTCTATGGTCGCCAGGCAAACTGGCTTGATTGCCTTCGGTCTTATCTGCTCTCGCAGTGCCTACTACCAATCAAA
>CALJFL010000075.1 GCA_938074135.1 uncultured Halieaceae bacterium
GCTGGGCAGGGATAAACTTGCCACGCGCGTTGCCCGTCATGTCGGGCACAAGAACTTCCACCTCGGAAATCTGGTGCTGCTTCAGCCAGTCCTTGATAGCCTGTGTGTCGGAATCCATACATTACCCGGTTGCGGAAAACGTCCAGTATCGCAGTTGAGCATTTCCCGGTTCAAGGGGGCTAACCCTAACGTGTTATCCGGCTATTTAGCCCACCCAGCTATCATACGCCTATGCAGAATGAAGCACACATCAACTCCTGGTACGCCGCGTCTGCCAATCAGCAGCTCAGTTACCCGCCACTACGCGGCGATGTCCGTGCCGATGTGTGCATCATTGGTGGCGGTTACACCGGCCTGTCATCCGCCATCCACCTGCGCAAGGCGGGTTACAACGTGGTGCTACTGGAAGCTAACCGTGTCGGCTGGGGCGCCTCCGGGCGCAACGGTGGCCACGTGGGTACCGGTCAGCGGGCCGAACAGGACCAGCTGGAAAAATGGGTGGGCCTCGATCAGGCAAAGGCGCTGTGGCAGCTCGGGCTGGAAGCGGTCGATACCGTCTGTGGACTGATCGACGAATTCGATATCGACTGCGAGCTGAAAAGCGGAAACCTGCATGTCGCCGCCAAAGCCGGCGACGTCAAAGGGCTGCAAGAGGAAGTAGAGCACCTGTCTGACGTCTACGACTACGACCAAATACGCTATGTCGATAGCGAGGAATTGGCTGAACTGACATCCGGACAGGGTTTTCATGGCGGCACTGTCGATACGGGCTGCAAACACCTCCACCCGCTCAACTACGCGCTGGGCCTCGCCGCTGCCGCTGACTCACTAGGCGCCACACTGCACGAGGGCAGCCGGGTACTGAGCTACCGTGAAGGCGATAAGGTCGAGGTTAAAACGGATCAGGGCACGGTGACCGCCAACTTCCTGGTACTGGCCTGCAACGGCTACCTGGAAAAACTCGAACCGCGCACCGCCGGGCGCATCATGCCCATCAACAACTACATGCTCGCCACAGAACCCCTGCCGGAAGCGCTGGCGCGCCAGCTTATCCGCGACGATACCTCGATGTCAGACAGTCTGTTCGTGATCAACTACTGGAAGCTGTCGGCGGATAACAGGCTGTTGTTTGGTGGCGGCGAAACCTACAGTCGACAGTTTCCCAGCGATATCCCCGGGTTCGTGCGCAAATACATGCTCAAGATCTACCCCGAGCTGGCCGACACCCGTATCGATTATGGCTGGGGGGGAACCCTGGCGATCACCATGAATCGCATGCCGGATTTTGGCCGACTCTCGAATCAGGTGTTTTACGCCCATGGCTACTCCGGCCATGGCGTGCCCATCGCCACACTCGCGGGGAAACTGCTCGCAGAGGCGATAGGCGGAACCGCTGAGCGCTTTGACGTTATGGCATCGGTACCTTCGCGGCAGTTTCCGGGCGGCACCCTCTTGCGCTGGCCAGGGCTGGTAGCGGGCATGCTGTTTTATGCGATTCGCGACCGTCTGGGTTGACGGCCAAGTAACAGCCGCCGCGATAACCGGGACGAGCCTCCCTCACGCCGGGCTGGTAACATAAGCGACACGCCCGCAGGTGGATCGCCCTTGAACAACCTTCTTCATAGCACGTCCGACAGCCAGTCCTGGCAAGCCCAGTTACGCGAAGTCGTTTCTGATCCGGCTGAATTGCTAGGTTTACTGAAGCTTACCCCCGAGGACCTGGGTCTGGCGAGACAAGCCTGTGAGAGTTTCCCGTTGCGCGTACCGCGGGCGTTTGTAAGCAGGATGCGTCCCGGCGATCCCGCCGACCCCTTGCTGCGGCAGGTGTTAGCGAGTGCGGAAGAGTTGCTGGTGACACCGGGGTACAGTGAGGATCCGCTGGCTGAAACCGGCGAGGCCAACGCCAGGCCAGGCATCATCCACAAGTATCAGGGTCGCGCGTTACTACTGGTCGCGGGTAGCTGTGCTGTCAACTGCCGCTACTGTTTTCGCCGGCACTTCCCCTACGAAGAAAATCGCAATAGTCGTGAGCAATGGCGCGAGGCATTGACCTATATCGCCCAGGACCCAAGCATCACCGAAGTGATACTCAGTGGCGGTGACCCGCTGGTGGCGACCGATCGTTTTCTACTCGAACTTTGCGAGGGTATCGCGGGCATCGCACACGTGGAGACCCTGAGGATTCACACCCGATTGCCGATTGTCTTACCGGCGCGGGTGACGGCTGGATTGCGCAAGGCCATCGCCTCGACGCGTCTGCGGCTGGTTGTCGTGGTGCACTGCAATCACCCCAACGAGATCGATACCGAGGTAGCAAACGCCATGGTGGATCTGCGTGGTTGGGGGGCGACCTTGCTCAATCAGGCCGTACTTCTGGCCGGCGTCAACGACAGCGTGCAAACCCAGGTTGAACTCAGTGAGGCCCTACACCACGCCGGGGTGTTGCCCTATTACCTGCACCTGCTGGACCCCGTGCAGGGTGCTCAGCACTTTAACGTCGACGAGACCGCCGGTATACAAATCGTGCGGGATATGACCGCACAACTTCCCGGATATCTGGTGCCAAAGCTGGTGCGAGAAATACCCGGGGAAGCCGCTAAAAGCGGTATTCCGTTGGCCATGCAGGACTGATCTAGCGCCAGCGCATTTCCAGTGGCTCCAGGGACAGATCGCGCCTGAGGTTCATGTACCCCGACTGGGCGATGCGGATATATTCTTCCAGCCGACTTTCGGCTTCTGCCCGCATCTCGAAGGGGCCCTGAAAGGTTCCCTCGCGGGTGTGGAAAAACCATTTGCCGCCATCCTTGAAGAATCGCCCCGGACGGAATTTGGCATAGGCTGTCTTATCTGTGCTTCGCGCGTCTTTCATGGCTATATCCCCCGTAATGAACACGTCTTTTTTCATTCCCCGATACACAGGGTCACATCCGGGCCAAGCGACGAGCAACAGGGTGCCTGACCCATCGGGGTTAGCAATTTCAGGGCAATCTGACGAACTCACACGATCCGAAAATCGTACAAAAATAATTTAACCTATTGTTTTATATGGTTTTTATATTTTCTGGCCCGACCGGGTAAGGCGCTGGATTCACGCGGAGCATAAGAATGGGAAATTTGCGGAAATTACCCTGATAGGGTCACTTCGAGCGTGCGATTTATCGGCCCTGTGGAGCCTCTCACCCTGCTCACTGCCAAACAAAAAACCCCCGCTTTGCGGGGGCTTGTTGTTTGGTCGGTGTGAGAGGATTCGAACCTCCGACCCCTTCCTCCCGAAGGAAGTGCGCTACCAGGCTGCGCCACACACCGAAAGATTTTGAGGAGCGAAACTATACCAAAGGCTCAGACCCTCGCCAACGCAGCAGCAACGACGGAGTCGACTAGTAAATTCCCGCCCATCGGGCGAGTAACTGGCTGAAAACGCTAAGGAAAATAACAACCCCCATCAAAATCAGCAACAACCGAAACGGCTTGAAAGGCTTGCGCTCGACAGAATTGACACCTCTGGAGACAAATTCATCCACCTTGGCCTGATCTTCAGGGTACAAGCGAGTGTCGTGCTCGTCATTCTGGTCTGTCATAAAAAAACGGGGAGAGCTCCGGAACCGGTATTCTCTCCCCTGAAAGCGGGAATGTCACGCCAAAGGCATGACTTCCCGAGCAGCAACTGCATCAAAAGTCGAACATGGCTTCCGGCATTTCCATCAGGTTCTCTGCACCAGACTGCAGTGATTCCTTGTGAGCCAGTGTCCGCGGGAGGATACGGTCAAAGTAGAATCGCGCCGTCATCAGCTTGGCCTCGTAGAAAGAGGCATCGCCATCGGCTTCAGCAATTTTTTGTCTGGCGATTACCGCCATCCGCGCCCAGAAGTAGGCCAGCGTAACGTAGCCGCTATACATCATGTAATCGACCGCGGCAGCACCTGCTTCGTCGGGGTTTTCCATGGCCCGTTCACCAATCTTCAGGGACATCTCCAGCCATTCGTCCTTGTAGCGGGTCAACACACTGATAAACTCGGCGTCTGCCTCATCGGTGTTGGCCGCACAGAATTCATCGATCATCTGGGTAAAGCCCATCAGCAACTGGCCACCGCTACCGAGCACCTTGCGCCCAATCAGATCCATGGCCTGGATACCCGTCGTACCCTCGTACAACATGGCGATGCGGGCATCACGAACGATCTGCTCCATGCCCCATTCCTTGATGAAGCCGTGACCACCGTATACCTGCACTCCAAGATTGGCCGACTCAAAGCCAACTTCCGTGATGAATGCCTTGGCAATCGGAGTAAGAAACGCCAACAAGTCATCAGCCGTCTTGGCGCGCTCTTCATCACCCACGTCAACCGCATCACCCAACTGCGCGAGATAATAGATAAACGCCCGGCTACCTTCAGCAAAGGCCTTCTGGGTCAGCAGCATACGGCGCACATCGGGGTGCACAATAATGGGGTCTGCCGGGCCATCGGGGTTCTTGGGACCGGTGAGGCTGCGCATAGCGAGACGGTCACGCGCATAGGCCAGCGCCCCCTGGTAAGACAGCTCGGCGTGGGCCAGGCCCTGAATCGCAGTACCAATGCGGGCGGTGTTCATGAAGGTGAACATGCAGTTCAGGCCACGGTTGGCCGGCCCGATCAGGTACCCCTTGGCACCATCAAAGTTCATCACGCAGGTGGCCGAGGCCTTGATGCCCATTTTCTTCTCTATGGACGCGCAGTGCACCGCGTTGTGTTCTCCGGCACTGCCATCGTCATTGACGTGGAACTTGGGCACGATAAACAGAGAAATGCCTTTGGTTCCCGGGGGTGCATCCGGCAGGCGGGCCAGAACGATGTGGACGATGTTATCCGCCATATCGTGCTCACCGGCGCTGATAAAGATCTTGGTGCCGGTAATGGCATAGCTGCCATCGGCCTGGGGCTCGGCCTTGGTACGAAGCAGACCCAGGTCACTACCACAATGGGACTCGGTCAGGCACATGGTACCCGTCCAGCTGCCCTCTATAAGCTTGGTGAGATATTTCTGCTTCTGCTCCTCGTCGCCGTGCTCTTCAATAGTCTTGATGGCGCCATGGCTGAGGCCGGGGTACATCAACCATGACCAGTTGGCGGTGCCGGCCAGCTCATTAATCACAATGCCCAACAGGTTCGGCATGCCCTGACCACCGTAGGCCACTTCAGCAGACAGCGCTGGCCAGCCATTATCGACATACTGCTTATAGGCCTCAGGGAAACCGCTGGGAGTTTTTACACCCTCTTCACTCCACACACAGCCTTCGTCGTCACCGGACTCATTCAGGGGCGACAACACATTTTCGGCAAACTTGGCTCCCTCTTCAACGATTGCGTCCATCAGGTCGCGGGTCGCCTCCTCGTAACCGGGGAGGGTCTGGTTGAACCCCTCGGCATCGAGCAATTCATTCATTACAAAACTCATGTCCCGCAACGGGGCCTTGTACTCTGGCATGGGATACACCTCTTGTTGTCTTCCCGGCACCGACTGATTTCAGCGGTACATCGGGGTATGTGTTCAATGCTCACATTCTGCGCACTTCGACCTGAAAGTCAAATATCTTTTGTTAACCAAAACAGCATTAAACAGCCACGGTACGTTATAAAGGACAAGCTATATGAAGAATATAGTAAGTGCTTACTTATCTATAAGCCTAGTAATATCAGTGTACTCCGCGGCCCTCGAGGCCGAAAAGGGTGTCAGTGCAGGCACCTCGCCCAGCAATGGTGCCGGCATAAGGCGCAACAATGTGTCCAGGTTTTCTTCATGGCAATTCATCCGCTCGCCGGGCTGGTTGGCAACCCAGCCAGCAAGGTGCAGCCCGTCACGGGCAATCGCCTCGGCGGTTAACAGCGCATGATTGATACAGCCCAGGCGCATACCCACCACGAGAATCACCCCCACTTGCAGTTCTTTCGCCAGATCGGCAAGTGTCTCGCGAGACCCCAATGGCACTCGCCAACCCCCCGCACCTTCAATCAACACCAGGTCGGCCCCGCCGAGCATTACACCCCGACACAGGCCCGCAAGTCGACTGACCTGCAGAGTTCGGCCCTCCTGGGCTGCCGCTATATGAGGTGCAATAGCGGCCTGCAAGGCCACCGGATTAACCTGTTCGTAGGGCATTGCCACTGACATCGCCTGCTGTAGCTGCAGGGCATCGTCATTTCGGCCCTGAGCGTCACAACCAGCCGCCACCGGTTTGATAGCGGCGGTCTTTAGTCCACGCTGATTGGCAGCCTCCAACAGGGCACAGGCCACCGCGGTTTTGCCGACCTCGGTATCAGTGCCGGTCACGAAATATGATTGTGTCATTGCTTCTCCAGTGTTCCGACCAGGACGTCATAGCTGGCCGGTAACCGGCCTTGTGCGCGAAACGGCTCATAGGCATCAAACATCGCGCGCAGCTTGCGGCGGCCGGTCAACCCTGCCGGGCGGCCATCATTCATATTATGGGCCCCGAGCGTTTTCAGTTCCCGCAGTAATTCCGCGACGGTGTCGTAATACATGACAAACGGCTGCTCCTCGATCGTCAGGCTGACGCCGGGCAAAACACTGGCTGCGGCCATCAGCTGGCCTACCTCAAGAAACGTATTAACGTGCTGGTGTTGATCAACTGCCGCCCATGCCAGGCGCAATTCCCGCAGCGTACCGGGACCCAAGGAGGTGAACAGGCATCGGCCCCCGGGCTTCAATACCCGGGCCAGTTCTGCCAGCAACAAGTCCGGCCGATTTGACCATTGCAGCGCCAGCGAGCTGAACACAAAGTCCAGCGAGGCACTGGCCAGCGGAATCTGCTCGGCGTCCCCCACCAGCCACAGACACGAAGAGCTGGAGGCTGTGCGGGCATGCTCTATCATGCCCTGCGCCAGGTCCAGACCAATATAACTGGCATTGGGGAACCGTTCGCACAGGGCCGGGCAGAAATAACCCGTGCCGCTACCGAGATCCAACACCCACCCGCCCACGCTCAACTGCGCCGGACAGCGCTCCAGAAGAGACAAACCAACATCACGCTGTAGAGCCGCGACAGAGTCATAGGCCGCGGCTGCGCGGCTGAAAGAGGCGGCAACCTCGGTTTTGTCCAGCGTGCTGCCAAGATCGTTGCCCGGCCAGAGTAGCTTTTGTTCAGCCAGGAAAGCGTGCAATCTGGCGGCTATGTCCTGCGGGCATTCCAACAAAGCCACATGGCTGGCTCCCGGCAGCAATTCAACCTGCAGCGGCTCACGGCCTGTCGGCACAGCCTCTAGTCGCTTGGCCAGAGCGCCCGGTACCAGACTATCCTCGCTGCCCAACAAATGTAGCTGCGCCAGCGCCAGTCGGGGCAAGACATCAACCAGATCGATATTTGCCAGCCATGTCAGCCCACAGGCCAGCTGGTCGCCGGGATCG
>CALJFL010000076.1 GCA_938074135.1 uncultured Halieaceae bacterium
GAGGCCAAGACACTGGTGACAGTAGCGGCGGATATCGCCTCGCTGTTACTGCTGAAATCACCGGGCGCGCTGGGCGCCGACGTTGTGGTCGGTAACAGCCAGCGCTTCGGCGTGCCAATGGGCTTTGGCGGGCCGCACGCGGCTTTCTTTGCCACCCGCGATGCGTACAAGCGCTCTACCCCGGGCCGCATCATCGGCGTGTCGATCGACCGGCTCGGTAACCAGGCCCTGCGCATGGCCATGCAAACCCGCGAGCAGCACATTCGCCGCGAGAAAGCGACCAGCAACATCTGCACGGCGCAGGCGCTGCTGGCCATCATGGCGGCGTTTTACGGGATGTATCACGGGCCCGACGGCTTGCGCCGTATCGCTGAACGGATTCACCGCCTCACCAGCATGCTGGCCAGCGGGCTCGACCAGGCCGGATTCAAGGCTGACAACGACAGCTGGTTCGACACGCTCTCTTACACCGTTGGCAACCAGCAGAGCGCTATCGTGGAGCGAGCGCTGGCCGAAGGCATGAACCTGCGCATCATCGGTGACGACCGGCTGGGTGTTTCACTGGATGAGACCAGCAGTGCTAGCGACGTGTTGAACCTGATTAAGGTATTCAGCGGCAGCGAGGCGACCAGCACGGCCCAGCAACTCGACGCCGAGGTGGACGGATTCGCCGGCATCCCCGCCACGCTGCAACGCGCGGTGGATTACCTGCAACACCCCCTGTTCAACGAATATCACTCGGAAACCGAAATGCTGCGCTACATGCGCCGGCTGGAAGACAAGGACATCGCCCTGAACCGCGCGATGATTCCGCTGGGCAGCTGCACCATGAAGCTCAACGCCACTACCGAGATGTTGCCTGTCACCTGGCCCGAGCTCGGCGGCCTGCACCCTTTTGCACCGGCCGACCAGACCCGCGGCTACGCGGAAATGCTGGCGGAGCTGGACCACATGCTGCTGGAGTGCACCGGCTACGACGCGATCTCCATGCAGCCCAACGCGGGCTCACAGGGTGAATACGCCGGCCTGCTCGCCATCAAGCGTTATCATGAAAGCCGCGGCGACCACCAACGTAGCGTATGCCTGATCCCCTCCTCCGCCCACGGCACCAACCCGGCCAGCGCCGCATTGGCCGGCATGAGCGTGGTAATTGTGGAATGCGACGCCCACGGCAATGTGGATATGAACGACCTGCGCAGCAAAGCAGAGCGCCACACCGAGGACCTGGCGGCGATCATGGTCACCTACCCCTCCACCCACGGCGTATTCGAGGAGTCCATCATCGAATTGTGCGACCTTGTCCACCAGCACGGCGGGCAGGTTTACGTGGACGGCGCCAATCTGAACGCGCTGGTAGGACTGGCCGCACCGGGCAAGTTCGGTGCCGATGTGTCGCACCTGAACCTGCACAAAACCTTTTGCATCCCTCACGGTGGTGGCGGCCCGGGCATGGGCCCCATAGGCGTGGGGGCACACTTGCAGCCTTTCCTGCCCACCAACCCGCTGTCTCCGGTGCCGGGGCTGGACGCAAACAACGACGTGGTGTCGGCAACACCCTATGGCAGTGCTTCAATTCTGCCTATTTCATGGGCTTATATCGCGTTGATGGGCGGCACCGGCTTGGTTGAAGCAACCAAGGTCGCGATCCTCAGTGCCAACTACATCGCCCACCGCCTGAAAGATCACTACCCGATACTCTACACCGGCACCAACGGCAACGTGGCTCACGAATGCATCATCGACATCCGCCCGATCAAGGAGGCCAGCGGCATCTCCGAAGAAGACATCGCCAAGCGCTTGATCGACTTCGGCTTCCATGCCCCGACCATGTCGTTTCCGGTGGCCGGCACATTGATGGTAGAACCGACCGAGTCGGAGTCACTGGCCGAACTGGATCGTTTCTGCGATGCGCTGATCACCATCCGCGATGAAATCCGGGCGGTGCAGGACGGCGCGCTGGATGCCACCGACAACCCGCTGGTGAACGCGCCGCATACGCTGGCGGATATCACGGTGAACAACTGGGAGCACGCCTACACCCGCGAGCAGGCCGCCTACCCGGTGGATAGCCTGCGCGCCAGCAAGTACTGGCCGCCGGTTAACCGGGTGGATAATGTGTATGGCGACAGGAACCTGTACTGCGCCTGCCCGGCGATTGATGCGTGGCGGGAGGCTGAGGAGGCGTAAGCTCAGCCGACCCTTGCGGCAGGATCGACGTCACTTTCACCCACAATAAGCCTTTTGCGGGCAAACGCTTGCGAATAATTAGCACCCGGCCGTAGATTCTAACGACACCCACATCAATCCAGGGATCGGATGATGAAAAAGCGTGTCTTCTGCGTGGCCTGTGGCCGCGCACTTCCAGAGTCACCCGATACTGTGTTCGCGTCAGGGCGCAGCTTGTTTAAGGCACTACTCCTCACGGGCCTGCTGGACGCCAGCTACCCCGCAGTAGCCCAGACGTCGTCAATCGAGTTAGCCATAGGCACATCGGCACCGATGACTGGCGGAGCACCAATAGTGACACCAGAGCCCGGTTCGCCACCGGCAGCCACCGCCAAAACACTGTCGGCGCAGGTCACTGCGCTGTCTGGCAGGTTCGCGGAAACAAAGGCCAGGTTCTCGCAGCCCATCACATTCGATGAAGTGGCGATCGGTGCAAGCGTCAACGAAACCTACCGGGACCGGGGCATTATCTTTGGCGGCTCCGGGCCAAAGACAGTGAGTGATGCCGCCGCACCCGACAGCCCTGTGTTGTCGGGCACGCCCACACTGGAAGGCGATATCAGCGGCTATTTCGTTCTCCCCGGCACCAATGAGCCAGCTACTGTGTATTTCCTGGGCTGGAATATCGGCTACCTCGATGCAATCGAGAGCCTGCGCATGGACTTCTTCGGTCCCGCCGGTGAAACGCTCTTTTCCCTGCAAAACCCCAGAAACGGCTACCTGCGTTACGCCGCCCGCGGTGGCAGCGCTGGCATTGCCAGCTGGCGCTTCCACATTGTTGCGCAAGAGTTGGCGGGATTCGGCGTCGATGATATTTTCTTTTCCATCCCCGGAGAGGAAGACGGCGACAGAGAGAAAGGTCAAACAGACTGCGCCAGGGGTAATCCGGTGAACCCGGCTGTCGGCAACAAATTCCAGTTCGACACTGATTATCGCGGGCTGCGACCCTTACCTTTGGCCATTACCCGCGCCTATAACTCCAGCGATGGCACCTGGCGTTTCTTTGCCCGCATCGAACAGGAACCCGGCGGCAGGATCGCGCAGGTGATTCGTAAGGATGGCCAGGGGCTCACTTTTGCCGGCGCACCCGGCAGTAATATCTGGCTGGCCACCAGCACTGACATCACCGGCCAGTTGACCAGCACCCGCGATCTCAACGGGGCAATCAGTGGCTGGCAATACCGCACCCTTGACGATCAGATCGAACAGTATGATGCGAGCGGGCGACTGGTAAGGCTGGCGTCGCGAGCGGGACTGGCCCACACCGTGTCTTACACTGACACCGAGGTCACCGTGACGCACGACCTCGGCGGCAGCGTGGTGTATCAACTCGACACACAGGGGCGAATCACCAGCGCTGCTGACCCCGCCGGCAACCGCTACGACTACAGTTATAACAGTGACGGCATGTTGCAGCGGGTCGTCTACCCCGGCGCCAGCGGGGAGCAGTCCTATCATTACGAAGACCTGACCTTCCCCGACCTGCTGACCGGCATCACCGATGCTACCGGGAATCGCTTCGCCACCTGGCGCTACGACAACAAGCGCCGTGCCATCAGTTCGGAGCACGCCGGAGGCGCAGACCTGACTCGCTTCGATTACACCTTCACCGACGACCCGCTTTACCCGCAAACCACGGTCACCAATGCCCTGGGCAAGCGCACGACCTATCACTACGTGCGGGTCAACGGCGCTCGCAAGGTGTTTTATGTCAGCGGGCATGCCAGCGAAAACTGCGCCGCCGCCAACCAGCGTTACAACTTCGACGCCAATGCGTTTATCGCTTCCTACACAGACTGGAATGGCAATCTCACCACCTTTACTCGAGACAACAGGGGCCGCGAGCTCACCCGTACCGAAGCGGTCGGAACGGCTGACGAGCGGCAGGTCATCACCCGCTGGCACGCCGAGTTCAACCTGCCAGAGGTTATTGTGGAGCCGGGCAGGAGCACCTATTACAACTACGACGATGCGGGTAATGAAATAAGCCGCGTAAGGGTTGATACCAGCGAACCCTGAGTACTGACAAATATTTTACCGGGGCAAGGAATGCCCCGGGAAAAGGGAGGGACCCCGACATGACCAATAAAAACACGTTTACCCGTGCCATACGATTGCTCGTTTGCACGTCGACGCTTGTTGCCTTGCAGGCGACAGCTATCGAGCAACGCTGGCAGCAAAGTTTCAATAGCTGGGGCCAAACGACCCTCTCCGACGGCCCGCGACTGTCCGTGGACGACCGCACCCTTTACAGCTACGACGGCGTCGGCAACGTATCTTCCATAAGCAACGCACTGGGCCACGTAACGACATTGGCAGACTATAACGAGCGTGGACAGCCCGGCCTGATTACCGATGCCAACGGTGTTCAGGTGCGGATGAGCTATCACCCGCGGGGCTGGTTGCTCTCCAGGACCATTGTCGATCCCGGTGGTGATCAATCCCGGGATGTAACAACCCGCTATGCCTATGACAACACCGGTCAGTTACTGACGGTGATTCAGCCCGATGGCGGCTCGTTGAGCTACGAGTACGACCCGGCACACCGGCTGACCCGTATCGTCAATAGCCGTGGAGAGAGTATCGAGTATCAACTGGATGCTGCCGGCAACCGGCTGCGCACCCTCACCCGTTCGGCCACGGGCCTAATCACCCGCCAAAGCGACAGCGAATACGACGAGTTGAACCGGCTGCTACTGCTAAGCACTGCCGCCGGTGCCAGCAGAAGCTATCGCTACGACAAGAACGGCAATCAAAATGTGCGGGTCGACGGCAACCTGAATACAACGCTCATGGGATACGACGCACTCGATCGATTGCGGAGCACCGTGGCTCCATTGACCAGCAGTGTCAGCTACCGTTACGACGCGCAGGATAATCTGGCTAACATCGAAGACCCGCTGCAGCGCAGTACCGACTACCTGCACGATGGCTTCAATGGACTTACTGAGACCTCGGGCCCCGACACCGGCAGAATTGAACATGACTACGATGTTGCAGGTAATCGCGTTGTCTCTGTTGATGCCAAAGGGATACCTACCACCTATCGCTACGACGCCCTGAACCGGCTGATCGCGGAGGAACATCGCAACACTGAGTTTGATATCCGCTATGGCTACGATGCTGGAGAATTCGGTAAAGGCAGCCTGACCTCCATCCGCGACGCCAGCGGCAACACAGCGCTGTCGTACGACGCACGCGGAAATCTTATTGCGCAACATCGCGATAGCGGATACATACAGCTCAGTCTTGCCTACCAGTATGATGCTGCCAACCGGCTAACCGGTATCACCTATCCCAGCGGCCGCCAGGTCAACTATGCCCGCGGCCTTGACGGTGAAGTCACTGAGGTACTAAGTACAGACAGTGAAGGTAATCGCCAACAACTGGCCAGCGCTATCAGCTACCTCCCCTTCGGCGCAGTCAATAGCATGCAGTATGGCAACGGATTGAGCTACGAGGTTACCCATGACCTGGGCTACCGCCCGGTGAGCCTGTCGCTGTCTGGCGTTGACGAGTGGATTTATCAGTATGACAACGCCGGTAATGTGACCCGTATCGACCGGACCGCTGGCGGCACAGACTATGCTTATGATGCTCTGAATCGACTGATACAGGCCGGCGCCGGCTCCGAAGAATTAGCATACAGTTACGACGCCAATGGCAACCGCGACAGCATCTCGGACGGGACTACTGTTGATCGGTACAGCTACGCTCAAAGCAGTAATCGCTTGCTGGCAACCAATAACTGGCGTTATGAGTACGACAGCAATGGTAACCAGGTCGCCAGGATCACCCAACTCGATGAATCAGGTGACGGTGTCTTTTACCGCTACGATGAGCGTAACCGGTTGATCGCGGTAAGCGAACGCATCACCTCCGGCTCCGGCCCGAAGGGTGAACCTCTGCAGCTGGAGAATGAACTCGTTCGCTATATTTACAATGCCAATGGCCAGCGCGCCAGCAGAA
>CALJFL010000077.1 GCA_938074135.1 uncultured Halieaceae bacterium
CAGACACAATTCGAAATCAAAAATTACATGAATTAATGAGTCACTTGTTGTGTCTGAATAGTCGTGATCAACTATCCCAACAAGTGCCCACACATCTGTCTTCATCTTCTTGTTAAGTAACACCCGCTGCCGCCAGGGCAGGGGTTGCGATCAGGGGGCTACCCCCCAGCGCGGACGCGTATTATACCGGCCCGCCGATCTTGCGCAACTAAAACCTGTAAGTTTAAGTCGCTATCCAGGATCGTGGAGCCGATCACCCTTGCGCTGCTAAGCTATTGAAAGCTGGGCAATTTGCAGGATCTTCACCGGAATGTTTCGCGTCGCTCTCCCGGCGAAGGGACGCGCACTATACGCACGGCGTATAAGTGGCGCAAGCGCTTTGCCAAAAAATTAAAAAATTGCCAAATTGTGCCGCCCGGCAAGGGCGGCAACAGGGGCTCAGGACAGCTCGAACAGGTGGTATTTTTTCTTGCCCAGGCGGGTAATGTAGAAACGGCTGTAGAGCGCCGCGCCGGGATCGAAACAACCGGCAACATCAGCATTCAGGTCCGAACCGATCTCCCGGTTGTTAATCGTCACTGCATTGCGGCCCAGGGCATCCTTCACCTGCTTGCCGGAGCCGGCCATACCCGCCTCGGTCAGCATCTGGGTCAGGGTCTCAGGTAGCTCGCTGCGAGCGTGGCTGCTGGCCGGCAATCCGTCCTGGCGCAACTGCAGCACATCTGCTTCTGATAACTCTTCGATAGAACCGCTGAACATCGCCTGGGTGATTCGCTCTGCCGCAGTAAGTCCTTCCTCACCGTGAACCAGCCTTGTTACCTCGCGTGCCAGAATAGCCTGGGCTTCGGGGCGACCCTGTCGCTCGGCATCCGCCTGCTCAATGGCATCAATTTCGGCCACCTCCAGGAAGGTGAAGTACTTCAAGAACTTGTAGACGTCGGTATCTGCGGCGCCCAACCAGAACTGGTAAAACGCGTAGGGTGAGGTACGGGCCGGGTCCAGCCAGATCGTGCCAGATTCGGTCTTGCCAAACTTGCTGCCGTCGGACTTGGTGATCAATGGCATTGTCAATCCAAACACCTGCTCCCCATTCATCCGCCGCGTCAGGTCGATACCGCCGGTAATGTTGCCCCACTGGTCCGAGCCACCGAGCTGCAGGGTGCAATTGAAGCGCCGGTTCAGTTCCGCAAAATCGTAGGACTGCAGGATCATGTAGGTGAATTCTGTGAAGCTGATACCAGCGCCCTCGCGATCGAGGCGCTGCTTGACCGACTCTTTCTGGATCATGGCATTGACCGAGAAGTGCTTGCCGACATCCCGCAGAAAGGCCAGCACGCTCATATCGGCGGTCCAATCCAGATTATTCACCACTTCGGCCGAGGCTTCGCCCGCGTCAAAATCGATAAACCGGGAAACCTGCCGCTCGAGTTTGGCCACCCAATCTGCAACCACGTCCGGGGTATTGAGCTGACGCTCCTGAGCCTTGAAACTGGGGTCGCCAACCAGCCCTGTGGCACCACCGACCAGCGCCAGGGGCTTGTGCCCGGCCAGCTGAAACCGGCGCAACATCAAAAGCGGCACCAATGAACCGATATGCAGGCTGTCTGCCGTGGGATCAAAGCCGCAATACAGGGTGCGAGAGCCGCCATCCAGCCATCCCGGGAGGTCATCCTCGCCGGCGATCTGAAAGATCAGGCCCCTGGCCTGCAGGTCCGCCAATAGTGCACTACTCATGTCTTATCCCGTCCGAATGATGCGGCCATGCGCCTCAAAAAATGGGCGACAACGATACAACACGGCCCTCCAAATGCAAGCGCAAGTCACATACTGTCGGTTTATCTCTAATTTTTATATACTCACGGGAGAATATTAAGGAAAATCCGGGGATATGTTACCAGCGAAGAAACCGCGGGGGGCCACCGCAATTCGCAGCGAGGAACGCCGCGTCCAGCAAAAGCATCTGCTAGCCGTGGGTTTGATAACTGTCTGTCTCGCCCTGGCCACCCTGATTACACCCTCTAGCGACGTGGAAGCCAACAAACGCGACCTGCCCGCAGATGAGTCACGCCTGGCCCATACGGACTCCACGGTGTCACGCGTTCTGGAGGCAACCGCCAGCGAGGCAGCGGAGCAGACACCAGTTACAGCGGAGCCCGCAGCACCGGCTGAGCCTGTCTGGGAAGAACTCGAGGTCCGCAATGGCGACAACCTGTCGCTGGTGTTCAAACGCGCCGGGTTCAGCAACCAGGACGTCTACAAAATCGTCAATACCGCCGAAGATGGCAAAGGCCTGGGCCGGATTTACCCGGGGCAAACCATCGCCTTTCAGGAAGGTGAAAGCGGCGAATTGGCCGCCGTACGCCACATCATTTCTGCTCTGGAGAGCGTCACTTACGAGCGGGCCGAAGATGGCTTCCAAAGTGCACGCGATCTGCGCAGCCCGGAAGTGCGCCAGACATGGACCACCGCAACCATCACTTCATCGCTATTCATGGCCGGCCAGGATGCGGGACTTTCCAACAACCTGATCATGGAACTGGCCAATATTTTCGGCGGCGTGATCGACTTTATTCTCGACCCGCGGCAGGGCGACACCATTTACGTGGTTTACGAAGAATTGTACCTGGACGGCAAAAAGTTCAAGGACGGCAACATCATAGCCACCGCCTTTATCAACAAGGGCGAGACCTTCAACGCGTTCCGCTATATCGACAGCGCCGGCGACCCTGGTTTCTACAATGAAGATGGCGTCAGTATGCGTAAGGCCTTCCTGATGGCACCACTGGATTTCACCCGGGTAAGCTCGAATTTCAACATGCGTCGCAAACACCCTATTTATAAAACAACCAGGCCCCACCGCGGAACCGACTACGCTGCCCCCACTGGCACTCCAGTATTCGCTGCTGGCGATGGCCGGGTGGTGAAGGCTGGCTACACCAAGGCCAACGGCAACTACGTGTTTATCCAGCACGGCGAGAAATACGTGACCAAATACCTGCACCTGCACAAGCGCAAGGTCAAACAGGGACAACGGGTATCGCAAAGCCAGGTCATAGGTACCGTGGGTGCTACCGGCGCCGCCACTGGCCCGCACCTGCACTACGAATTCGTGGTGAATGGGGTACACCGCAACCCGCGCACCATTCACAAGCAGCTGCCCAAGGCCAAGGCATTGGCCTCTGCCGAGATGCCGCAGTTCCGTCAGTACATCGCCGGGGCCTCTGAGCAACTCGCCGCCCTCAAGACTGATAACAAACTCGCCCTCAACGACCCCCCCGCGGCACCCTGAGCAACCCGATGAGCAGTTCGCTGTATGTCGGCCTGATGTCTGGCACCAGCATGGACGGCATCGACGCCGCACTGGTTGACTGCGCCGATGGCAAGATCCAACTGCTCGCCACCCACGAGCACCCAATGCCCGAAACGGTGCGCAACGCCATCGCAGCGATCAGCCATGATGGAGACAACGAAATCGAGCGACTGGGCGTGCTGGACCGGGAGCTGGGCGCATTGTTCGGTAACGCGGTGCAGGCATTGCTGGCCAGCGCCAATCGCCGGGCCGAAGAAATCGCCGCCATAGGCAGTCACGGCCAGACCATCCGCCACCGGCCTCCTTCGGCCGGCCACTCTGCCGCCACCGCTTTTACCCTGCAGGTAGGTGACCCGAACAGCATCGCAGAGCACACGGGTATCACCACCGTTGCCGACTTCCGCCGTCGCGACATTGCCGCCGGCGGTGAGGGTGCGCCGCTCGCTCCGGCCTTTCATGCAGCCGCCTTTGCGGCGCCGGGGCAGCATCGGGCCGTCGTCAATATCGGCGGTATCGCCAACGCCACCCTGCTGGCAGGAGAGGAATTGCTTGGCGGCTTTGACACCGGCCCCGGCAACACATTGCTGGACCAGTGGGTACAGTTGCACGAGGGGCGCAGCTACGATCGCGACGGCAACTGGTCCTCTGAAGGCGAGGTCATTCCCGCACTGCGTGATCGGCTGCTGGCCGACCCCTACTTCACTCGCAGCGGTCCGCGAAGTACCGGCAAGGAGCATTTCAACATGGCCTGGCTGGACCGCGCGCTAGAGCAGCTGCCGGCGCAATCGCCCCGGGATGTGCAGGCGACACTG
>CALJFL010000078.1 GCA_938074135.1 uncultured Halieaceae bacterium
CGAGGAAAAATACGGCAGTGGTGACACTTTCCCGGATACGCTGGAACGTGACCTGTCAGTTTTGGGGGAATTACTGGAATCGCGATTTGTGTTGGAAGACCAGCTGATCGCCGGCCTTCACAACACCCATCGACGCCAGGCGGAAAACCCGGCGCCGTGAACTTTGCTTACTGTGCTGCCGGCGCCTCGGCAGCCGCTTCCTCAGCCTGATTGGCAACAGCAATCAGCTCGACTTCAAACACCAGGGCGGCATTGGGTCCAATCATCTGACCTGCGCCGCCAGCACCGTAGCCCAGCTCCGGTGGAATATAGAGTTTCCACTTGGAGCCCGCCGGCATCAGTTGCAGCGCCTCGGTCCAACCGGCAATCACCTGGCCAACACCAAAGCTCACGGTCTGGCCACGGCTGTAGGAAGAATCGAACTCAGTACCATCGATGAGAGTGCCACGATAGTGCACTTCGACCGTATCATCGGCACCGGGAACGGGGCCTTCGCCAGCTTCAACGATCTCGTACTGCAGGCCGGACTCGGTAACCACCACGCCCTCACGCGTCGCATTCTCGGCCAAAAAGGCCTCGGCAGCCGCCAGGTTGGTCGTAGCGGCGGCAGCTTGCGCTTCCTGCTGCTGGGCGACTGCTTTCTCCTGGTAGCTCTGGAGTTCGGCTGTTATCTCTTCCTGGGTCAGACGCGGTTCCGAGCCGTCCAGCGCATCGCTGATACCCGCGGCAAAAGCAGCCACGTCAATGGGCATACCCTCGGCAGCCATACGCTGACCAAGGCCCAGCGCCATGCCGTAGCTGAGTCGTTGCTCGGATGTTTCCAGACTGACTTCCTCTGCTTCCGCAGGGGCCTGGCTTTGTTGGTTACAAGCTTGCAGGCCGACCACGGCGACCAGAGCAAGCGGGAGGACAAATTTGTTCATAGTAGCTTCCATTTAACTTGGGATAAGGGCATGCAGCACACCCGATACACGGCGCCGGCTCGCTCTAAAAAAAGATAATGGCCCCCTGCGTCACAGTATTCTGTAACGCCAGGCAGGTCAGTCGCTGGTAACTCAAGAGCGAAGCGGTCGCGATGGGAACGAATAGTACTATCCCACGCAGGTGTTGTGCCACCCCTGGGGCGACGCTGATCTGTCTGGTGGCAACTGGTGGCAGCGGGTAGAATCCGCCCCCTGATGATTATTCTAAGCCAAATTAGCCTGCGCCGTGGCAGTAAACTGCTGCTGCAAAACGCCGATATCACCATCCAGCCCGGCCAGCGGCTGGCACTTATCGGTGCCAATGGTAGCGGCAAGACCAGCCTGTTTGCGCTTTTACTGGGCGAACTGGGAGCCGACAGCGGCACCATCCAGGGGATGAACAACCTGCGGTTGGCGCATATGGCCCAGGAGGTATCCACCACCTCGCTGGCGGCGGGTGAGTACGTCCTGCGCGGTGACAGCCGCCTTGCTGAGCTGCGCGACCAGTTGGCGACACTGGAAGCGGCCGAGAACTTCGAGGGTGCAGCAGCGGTACACACACAGCTGGAAGAGATCGACGGCTACAGCGCCGAACGCCGGGTGGATCGTTTGCTGCAGGGCCTGGGTTTTGCCGAGGGCGCCTCCGCCAGACCCGTCGCTGATTTCTCAGGTGGCTGGCGCATTCGCCTCAATCTGGCCAGGGCCCTGATGACACCCTCAGATATCCTGCTGCTCGATGAACCGACCAACCACCTCGATCTGGACGCAACACTGTGGCTGCAGCAGTGGCTGCAGGCTTACCCGGGTACGTTGCTGATGATTTCCCACGACCGGGATTTCATCGACGCGACCTGCGAGCGCATCCTGCAGATCGAACACCAGCAACTGCACGGATTTCGCGGCAATTACTCTGACTTTGAGCAACAACGGGCTGAACGACTGGCCAACCAGCAGGCCAGTTACGAGAAGCAGCAACGCCGGATCGCCGAGATCGATGACTTTGTTCGTCGCTTCCGCTACAAGGCAACCAAGGCAAAACAGGCCCAGAGCCGGCTGAAAGAACTGGAGCGCATGCAGAAGCTCGCCCCGGCACATATCGACTCGCCCTTTGATTTCAATTTCAAGCCGGCAGGTAAAACCAGCGATCCAATCCTGTTACTGAATGACGCCTGCATCGGCTACGGCGAGCAACCGGTCCTGGAGAAGGTGTCGGTGGCCCTGCGGCCAGGTACCCGGCTGGGACTACTGGGCAAAAATGGCGCCGGTAAAACAAGCTTACTGAAATCACTGGTGGGCGAATTGCCCCTGATGGCCGGCCGACGGGTACCGGGTGAGCACTGTCGTGTCGGCTATTTCGACCAACAGCAGTTGGAAGTGCTGAACCTTGAGGCCAGCGCGGCCCTGCACCTGCAGCGGGTAACGCCGGACGCCAGGGAACAGGACATCCTTGATTTCCTGGGTGGTTTCAACTTTCGCGGCGATGGCGCCACCAGCCCGATAGCGCCTTTCTCCGGCGGTGAAAAGGCTCGACTGGCGCTCGCCCTGGTCGTCTGGCAAGAGCCCAACCTGTTGGTACTCGACGAACCGACCAACCATCTCGATCTCGACATGCGACACGCTATGGAGGTTGCCCTGCAGGGCTTTGACGGCGCCCTCATCCTGGTAAGTCACGACCGCCACATGTTGCGCAACACTGTCGAGGAGCTACTGCTGGTGCACGATGGCCGGGTGGAGGAATACAACGAGGATCTGGCCACCTACGAAAAGTGGATCCTCGGCAGCTTTAACACTGGCAGCAGCGAGGCTGCTCCGTCCGGCGACAACAGTCGGCGTGAAAAGCGACAACAGGCCGCCGCCGCCCGCGCCAGACTGAAACCCATGCGGCAACAGCTCAAGAGCGTCGAAAACGAAATGGAATCACTGGAAGTAGCGCTGGAGGCCATGGAAACCCGCCTGGCATCAGCCGACTTATATGAGGCGCAGGCCCGTGATGAACTTGCCGCGCTGGTGCAAAGCCAGGGAGAAATGAAGTCCCGCTCTGCAGCGCTTGAGGAACAGTGGCTGGAATTGCAGCAGACCATTGAGGATCTCAGCGACTGACCAGCTCCAGCTTGGCCTGTCGCGACAGTCGCTTTATGGCAATCTCCTGCTGCAGGGCTGCGCTGTGGCCTTCGACGGCAAGCGACCATAGCAGGGTGACCGGCCGGCGGCCTCGCGTGTATTTCGGGCCGCCGACCAACTCGCCATTATGCTGGCGCAGGCGACGTGGCAGATCCCTGGCAATACCCGTATAGAGGCTGTCATCGGCGCAACGCAGTATATATACATGCCACCCGGCCTCGCTCATTTCAGGCTCGCTGTTGCTGACGCCAACCCAAGTGGCGGCCTGGTCGTTACTGCGTAAACGGTCATCAGGGTTTCACCTTCCTGCCAGGGCGAATTTTTATAGCGTACCGGACTATCAGCATATCGAAAAACTCTAGCTTTAACGTTGAGTAGACTGACGCCGGTGGTATGATTGCCGTCCCGAATCCATGCGGACTACCTCCGCATAAGCGAGTGGAGAGAACAATGAGCGACCAAATCGTACACGTTACCGACTCAACATTTGACGAGGAAGTGTTAAATTCCGACACCCCCGTACTGGTGGATTTCTGGGCCGAGTGGTGCGGACCCTGCAAAATGATTGCACCGGTACTGGATGAAATTGCCGCTGAATACAATGGCAAGTTAAAAGTGTGCAAGGTTGACGTCGACGCCAACCCTGAAATACCGCCCAAGTTCGGTATTCGCGGTATTCCCACCCTGATCGTGTTCAAGGGCGGTAACGCCGAGGCCACCAAGGTGGGCGCCCTGTCCAAGACTCAACTGACTGAATTCGTCCAGGAAGTCATCTGATAAGCCCGGGGGCAGCTGTCAGCCAGCCCCCTAACCGCTCTGTTGCGGTACTCCCTGAATCGCCCAAAAAGCGGTAGACGCGTCCAACCGGGCATGCTACATTCCCAACCGTTGCGCAACCCTGTGCCACAATAATAACCCTACTATCCAAATACAAAAGCAGTCTGCATAGCCCACTGTTGGCATTACCAACCGGCCTCCACGTTGATATTTCTTTTTATTTGCTAAACCCACACACCAGAATTTTCTTATGAATCTGACCGACCTGAAAACCAAATCTACCCAGGAACTGATCGACATTGCCAAGGAGATCGGCCTGGATAACATGGCGCGCTCCCGCAAGCAGGACATCATTTTTGCGATCCTGAAGCGGCACGCCAAAAGCGGGGAGGACATCTACGGAGATGGCGTCCTTGAGATACTCCAGGACGGTTTCGGTTTTCTGAGATCCGCCGAAGGCTCCTACCTTGCCGGGCCTGACGACATCTATGTTTCACCCAGTCAGATCAGACGCTTCAACCTGCGCACCGGCGATACCATTACCGGCAAGATACGGCCGCCAAAGGACTCCGAGCGTTACTTTGCACTGCTCAAAGTCGACGAAGTTAATTTCAACAAGCCTGAAAACTCCAAACACAAGATACTGTTTGAAAACCTGACCCCGCTGTTTCCCGACGAGCGTCTGACCCTTGAAAAAGGTAATGGCAGCTCTGAGGATCTTACCGGCAGGATTATTGACCTGGTGGCGCCGATCGGCAAAGGTCAGCGCGGCCTGCTGGTGGCGCCCCCCAAGGCTGGTAAGACCATCATGATGCAAAGCATCGCCCAGTCGATTATCAGCAACAATCCGGAGTGCGACATTATCGTGCTGCTCATCGATGAGCGACCGGAGGAAGTGACCGAGATGCAACGATCGGTAGGCGCTCGCGGAGCCGAGGTAGTGGCATCAACATTCGACGAGCCGCCTTCGCGCCACGTGCAGGTCGCCGAAATGGTGATCGAGAAAGCCAAGCGCCTGGTGGAGCACAAACGCGATGTGGTCATTCTACTGGACTCCATCACGCGACTGGCGCGCGCTTATAACACTGTTATACCAAGTTCAGGCAAGGTACTGACCGGTGGTGTCGACGCCCACGCCCTGGAACGTCCCAAGCGTTTTTTCGGCGCGGCCCGCAACATCGAGGAAGGCGGCAGTCTGTCGATCATCGCCACCGCCCTGATCGATACCGGCTCCAAAATGGACGAGGTTATCTACGAAGAATTCAAGGGTACCGGTAACGCCGAACTGCACCTGGACCGCAAGGTCGCCGAGAAGCGCGTCTACCCGGCGATCAATATTCGCCGCTCCGGTACCCGCCGCGAGGAGTTGCTGACCGGCGAAGAAGAACTGCAACGGATGTGGATTTTGCGCAAGCTGCTGCACGGCATGGAAGACCTGCCAGCGATTGAATTCTTGCTCGACCGTCTCAAAGACACCAAGACCAATGAGGAGTTCTTCCTCTCCATGAAGCGCAAGTAACACCCTCTCC
Organism: uncultured Halieaceae bacterium; assembly: GCA_938074135.1. The sequence goes on from CALJFL010000078.1 coordinate 5,390, forward strand.
CTCACGCAGTGGTGCTTTCACCGCTGCGTGACACGCTATACTGTGTCATTCAATTCATGATGGAACAGTCACTGTGGCAATAGAATACTCCGACTTGCGCGAATTTATCGCCGCCCTGGAAAAGCGCGGTGAACTCAAGCGCATCACTGTCGAGGTTGATCCAAAGCTGGAGATGACAGAGATAGCCGATCGCACCTTGCGGGCCGGCGGGCCGGCGCTCCTGTTTGAGAATCCAAAGGGCTACAACACCCCGGTGCTAGCCAACCTTTTTGGTACCGAGCAACGTGTCGCGCTCGGCATGGGTGCCGACGATGTGTCGGCGCTGCGCGAGATAGGCGAGCTGCTGGCCTACCTGCGCCAGCCCGATCCTCCTAAAGGTATGCGTGACGCCATCGACAAGGCGCCCATTCTCAAGCAGGTCATGAACATGGGGCCTAAAACGGTGCGCAACCCGCCCTGCCAGTTTCATGTCCGACAGGGCGACGACGTCGACCTCCATGAACTTCCGATTCAAACCTGCTGGCCCGGTGATGCCGGGCCGCTGGTTACCTGGCCACTGGTGATTACGCGCGGGCCGAATAAGGAGCGACAAAACCTGGGCATTTACCGCATGCAGCTGATTGGTCGCAACAAGCTGATTATGCGCTGGCTATCGCACCGTGGTGGGGCACTGGATTTTCGCGACTGGCAACTACAGCATCCCGGCGAACCTTATCCGGTCGCGGTCGCACTCGGTGCCGACCCGGCAACAACCCTTGGCGCGGTGACCCCGGTGCCAGACTCACTGTCTGAATACGCCTTTGCCGGCCTGCTCAGGGGCCGCAAGACCGAGGTCGCTGACTGCATCACGCCCCTGTGCCAACAACAGCAACTGAAGGTACCGGCTACCGCCGAATACATTCTCGAGGGCTACCTAGCCCCGGGAGAACTGGCCGACGAAGGGCCATTCGGAGACCACACCGGTTACTACAACGAGGTCGAGCAGTTCCCGGTATTTACCGTCGAGGCAATCACCACCCGCGAGGCGCCGATCTACCACAGCACCTACACCGGCAGGCCACCTGACGAGCCGGCGATACTGGGCGTGGCGTTGAATGAAGTCTTCGTGCCCCTGCTGAAAAAGCAGTTTCCGGAGATCACCGACTTTTACCTGCCACCGGAAGGCTGCTCCTATCGGATGGCTGTGGTCACCATGCGCAAGGAGTATCCGGGACACGCCAAGCGGGTCATGCTGGGTATCTGGTCATTCCTGCGCCAGTTCATGTATACAAAATTTATCATTGTCACCGACGAAGACGTCAACGCCCGCGACTGGAAAGATGTCGTCTGGGCAATGACCACCCGCATGGACCCGAGACGCGACTCGGTGTTTATCGACAACACGCCGATAGATTACCTGGATTTCGCATCGCCGGTAGGCGGCCTGGGCTCGAAGGTGGGCTTCGACGCTACCAACAAATGGCCGGGAGAGACCGACCGCGAATGGGGGACACCGATCGCCATGGACGAAGCGACCTGCGCCAGGGTCGACGAAATATGGGACCAGTTAGGGTTGTCCGGGGAAGACTGAGCGCTTAGCGCCGCGGTAACTGGTGCGAGCGGGAAATCGCCTGCACCGGTTTCGGCAGGTCGGGCAGGCCAGTCTCATGAGCCAGCAAGCCTTCCTGGAAGTAGGCTGCACTGGAACGGTTTTCACCCAGGGACGCCAGCAGGCGGCCCAACTCAGCACACACTTCTGGCGAACGTTGTAGCTTGTAGCAACTGTCAAAATAGTCGCGCGCCTTGCCCCACAGTTTATTGCGCGATGACAGGCGCCCCAGGGTGAGCATCAACATCGGATCGCGATTGTGATTGGTCAGCCAGGCCTCGGCCTGGGATAACTGGCGCGCCGCGTTGGCGCCCTCCACCAAACCGTAAAGCCGCACCAGGCCACTGTCCCAATTCTGCTTCAGTGCACGCAGGATAATCTTCTCGGCGCTGCCGTGGTCACCCTGCTCAATCAGCATATTCACATAAAAATTTAACAGCTCAGGATCAGTTTTCAGATCGCCAGGCAGGCGCTTCCAGCGTTGATGGAGCTCGGCCGATGCCTCAGCACCTTCAGGCAGGCCTTCAAACAGCAGCTTGGTGTGTACCTTGCGATCCAGTGCCAGGAGCTCATCTTCTGGCAACAGCTTGTATTTCTTCAGCTCTGGCAATAGTTCAGCGAGATGGAACCAGTCCTCGAGACCCTCGTAGGCCTTGCGCATCAGATCCAGCACATGCGGGTGACGGCCGGCATTGCGTCGGGCCCGCACCAGTGTCGCCAGCGCCTGCTCATACTGCCCTGCGTCCAGTTTAAGCTCGGCCTGAGTGAGCTCCACCGCGACACCGGCCTGCGACTCGGAAGCTTCGGCAGCGCCCAGATATTCGCGCATCTTGTCAGCTTCGTTCAGGGCATAGCTTGCCCTGGCTGCCATCAGGTAGTTGAGCAGTGGCGTCTCGTTATCGCGCGCTCCACGCAACAGTTGCCGACGAGCCTTGGACCAATTGCCCTCGATGAAGTTAATCAAACCGCGGGTGGTCAGTCGGGAAGATTGCCTCGCCTTGCGCGAACCCATCCAGCTGACCAGCGAATTCTGTCCGGACAGTAATTTGCGCACCAACCGCACCAGCGCGTAGACCAACAAGGTGAACACAACCAGCAGCAGGGTGCCCACCCAGAGGCTGGTTTCCAGCGTGTAGTTACCATAGGCCAGCAGCACATAACCGGGGTCAGTTTCGATCAGGGCGACGATACCGACGCCCAACAACAGGGCGATCAGCATTAGGACAAACAACTTGCGCATAGCCCTAGCCCTCGTCGCCGCGCTGCAGCCGTGTCGCCAGAGCCTCATCCACGGCTCGCAGGGAACGAGAGATATCCGGCAAATCAATCGCCACTGTCACTGACTGTAGTTCGGCAATCTCACGGGCAACCGCGCTGGCGGCAGCCTCGTCGGACTCAAGGAATTCCGCCACCCAATGCTCGGCGCGCTGCAGGCTTTCGCCGTAAAGCAACTGGTTTCCCGACAAAAGAGCAACCTGGGCCTGCTCCAGCAACATCCTCAGGTTCTGCCTGACCAGGCCTTCCCATTGCGGGTCCATCAGCGCCTGCATGGGCACATCGCGTCGCCGGATGATGATGTAATCGGATAGCTTCTGCAGCGCGGCCTCGTAACCCTGGCGCAAGCGGCCCTGCCAATCGTCGGCGGGCGGCACCGCCGGTTGGGCCTCGACATCGGGCATCTCAAATATGACCAGGCCACCAGCCTGGTCAATGAGCGCAGCGAGGCGCAGGTAGACGCCTTCGGTATCGATCCGCGGCACTGCCCGCAGTGCCGCCATGTCGGCAGCCACCGCAGCCCGGGCACCGTGCAAGCCCACGTCATCCAGTTCTCGCAGCACTGCGTCGGCGCTGCCGAGCAGGGCCTGGGCCGCAGCCACGTCACCGGTCATGATGAGACGCTGGTTGGCCAACCGCAGCAGGTACTCCGCTTCGGCAAGCAGCCAGTCTTCGCGGTCGCTGGCACTGAACCGGGCCAGCTCCGCTCGCTGCTCGGCAAGCAGCGCATCCACGCGCTCCAGTGCGGCGGTCTGCTCTGCTGACTTCGCTTCCAGTTGCGCAAGATTGGCGCTTAGCTCTGACTCAAGCTTGCTGACACCCTCATCAAGTTGGCGCTGCAACTGCATACCCACCGTGTCAGTGTCGGTTTGCCTGGCTTGCGCTCGCGCTTCCAGTCCGGTAAGCCGATCCAGCAGTACCGACTCGCGCTTCTGGGCCTCCAGTAACGAATAACCGGCTGCAGCGACCAGGGCCAGGGCCAACAACAGGGCCAGCCAGGCAACAAAGCCACCGCGGCGCTTTTCCTTCGCCGGTGGCGGCTCCGGGGGTGCCACTGCCGACTCCTCGGCTGGGGTGGCAACCGCCGTGGTCTCTTCGGCACCGTCGGTATCTGATGCTGTTTCTTTTTTTTCTTCCTGGTCGCTCACTCAGCTGTCTCCCGAGCCTGGTCGCCAATTCTCAAGCGCTTGTAACAACGCGGCATCCGCTGCATTCTCCGCGACCACCAGATTGGTAAATCCCATTGCCTCGGCCTCCCGGGCAACGCGTCGCGAGGGTAGCAATAGCGCTATATCACGTAAGTTAGTGCTTTCTACCTGGCTAAGCAATGCCAACATGTTGGTCAATGCCTCGCCACTGCCAATCTGCACCAGGTCAATCTGCCAACGGGCCAGGCGCTCGGCCAATTCACCGGGCGCCAGATTCGGGCATATGCGACGGTAACAGCGCAGTTCATTGACCACCGCACCCCTGGCCTCAAGGGCGGTTCGCAGGGTTTCGCGCCCTCCCTCACCTTTGACGATCAGGACTTTCTCCCCGCTCACCTGCTGCAGTGTCGGCAGTTGCAGCAGGCCTTCGCTGGTCATCTCCCGGGTCGGGGTTAATGGCACAATGCCGTAGTCGCCAAGCAAGCGGGCCGTACCTGAGCCAATGGCATACCAGTTAAGGCCTACCGGCAACTGCGGCCAGTGTGATTCTATTTCTTCCATACCGAAGCGCACGGCGTTACCACTGATAAAAATCACGTGACCGAACTGATCGAGATGCAACAACTGCTGACGGTCGGCAGGGGCCAACGCCGGCAGGGGGCAAAGCTCCAGCAGGGGTTGCCGGTGAGTTTCGAAGCCACGCTCTTCCAGAGCGGCGCACAAGGCGTCCGCCTGACCCGCGGGCCGGGTAACGAGCACGGAGGCTTTACTGCCCATAGACCTCGGCCAGAATGTCTGCCGCACCCTGGGCCAGTAAATCTTCCGCGACGGCCACCCCCAGCTGTTCGGCTTCCGCGACGGGCGCACTGCCCTCGGCCCTCAGCAGCAGTGAGCCGTCGGGCCGCCCCACCAGGCCGCGCAGGTTTAGAACATCACCGGACTGCAGCTGTGCATAACAGGCAATCGGCACCTGGCAACCGCCTTGCAGGTGCCGATTCATCGCCCGCTCTGCGGTCACCCGCCAGGCCGTAGGCTGATGATGCAAAGCACTCAGCAGCCCCGCTGTCACTTCATCGCCCTGGCGCAACTCGATTCCCACGGCACCCTGCCCGCCTGCTGGCAATGAGTCTGCTACTGGAATACGCTCGCGGATCCGCGAGCCAAACTCCAGCCGCAACAAGCCGGCACTGGCCAGAATAATGGCGTCGTACTCGCCGTCGTCGAGCTTACGCAATCGGGTATTGACGTTACCACGCAGAAAACGGACCTCCAGATCGGGACGCCGCGCGCGCAGCTGGCATTCCCGGCGCAGGCTGGAGGTGCCAACGACGCTGCCGGCAGGCAATGCCGCCATAGCATCGTAGCGATTACTGACAAAAGCATCGGTGGGGTCTTCGCGCTCGCAGATCACCCCGAGCGCCAGGCCCTCGGGAAATTCCATAGGTACATCTTTCATCGAATGCACGGCAATATCGGCACTGCCGTCGAGCAGGGCTGTTTCCAGTTCCTTGACGAACAGGCCCTTGCCTCCGACTTTGGCCAGCGGCACATCCAGCAACTGGTCCCCGCGAGAAGTCATTCCCAGCAACTCGACCTGCAAGTCGCTGTGCTGGTGTTGCAGGGCTGCTTGAACATACTCCGCCTGCCACAGGGCCAAGGGACTTTCGCGCGTCGCAATAGTGAGTTTGCGTGCCATGTTGTGCTCTTTCGATACCGGGCGCCCATGATAACAGCCGCTCCAGCCAGCGGCGACAGCCCCTAGCGCTGCAGCAGCCGCTCCTTGACCTCGGCGAGGTGTCGTCGGCTGACCATGGGCTTTTGTGCAACGCCCTGCAATTCAACCCACCAGCCCTTGTCATCGCGCACCAGTCGCTCGATGTAAGCGAGAGCCACCAGGGCATTGCGATGGGTTCGAACAAACGACTGCCCAAACTCCTGCTCCAGGTCCTTGAGCGTATCGGGCAGCAACAACTCGCCGTCCTCGCTATAAGCCGTCACATACTTTTGGCCGGCGATAAAACAGCGGATCGATTCTACCGCCATGGTCTCCAGGCCACGGTGGGTCTGGCTGCTGACCTGCCGGCGTGCGCCGGAGTCACCGCGCAAGGAGGCCAGTTGCACGCGGTTAACGCGGGTGGCCCCGGCCAGCGCACGGGCCAGCTCAGCCTCGCGTACCGGTTTCAGCAGGTAGGCTACCGCGTGATGCTGCAGGGCCTCCAACGCATACTCATCGTAGGCTGTGCAAAAGATCACCGCCGGGGGGTTGGCCAATGCCTCCAGCCGGGTGGCCACTTCGATACCGTCCATGCCCGGCATCCGGATATCCAGCAACAGCAGATCAGGCTCGGCAACGGCCACCTGCTCCAGCGCCTCCTCGCCGTTGACGGCAAGCAGGCACTCGGCCTCAGGCTGCACAGTGCGCAGCAAGCGCTTCAGCCGCTCCCTGGCCAGAGGCTCGTCGTCAACTATCAGCACCTTCATGGTTCGCGGCCCACGGGATACTGCAGAACTACCCGGAAGCAGTCTTTTTCAAGGGCCGCGGCCAGGCTGGCATCTTCACCAAACAGGCCCTGCAGTCGCTGCTCGATATTGGCTAGCGCCATATGGTTGCCCTCGGTATGACCCGGGGTGGCCGGCACCGGGTTTTCGATGGTGACCTGCAGCAACTCCCCCAACCGGGCGACGGCTATGCGGATGGTCCCGCCCTGCGGCAACTGGGCCACACCATGGTAAACCGCATTTTCTACCAGCGGTTGCAGCAACAGCCCGGGCATGGGTAAATCACTCAGGGAATCATCCACCGACCAGTCCAGGGCAAGCCTGTCACCCAGGCGCAATTGTTCAATACCCAGATAAAGACGGCACAGATGCAGTTCGTCGGATACGGTGGTATCGCGGTAGTTGTCCTGCAAACTGGCACGAAACAGTTCCGCCAGGTCCTCTACCGCCTGCTCGGCTGCTGCCGGCCGCGAATCAATCAGGCTGGCAATGCTGTTCATGGTGTTAAACAGAAAATGTGGCCTGATCCTGGCCCGCAGGGAATCCAGCCTGGCCTGCAGCTCTGAGCGCTCGCGCAGTTTGACCTGCTGCTCGAGCGCGGTGAGACGGTCGGAGAGGGTCGCCGGAACGCGGAAGGGCAAACACGGCGGAGAAGCAAACAAGGAAGAGGGACATGAGGACTTTCGCGAGCATTTTGTTCTTTTGTCAGTCTGGGGATGTCGAGAACGGCATACAGCAGAAGTGGCGGAGGATGAAGCAGGAGAGCGAATCATTTGACGCAAGCGAGAGACGAGGCGAGCGCACGCGGGTCAA
>CALJFL010000079.1 GCA_938074135.1 uncultured Halieaceae bacterium
GATGTAGCCGTACTGACACCCTCACTCAATATCAATGTCAATATCAGCCCCTTCAGCACCCGCGTCACCATACGCGGCATTGGAACGACAGGCTCTACCTTCCTCGAACCCTCCGTAGGCACCTTTGTCGACGGGGTTTACCTCAACCGTTCGGGCCTTGCGGTATCAGACCTGGTCGACATCGAACGCATCGAAGTGTTGCAGGGACCACAGGGCACGCTGTACGGAAAAAACACCAACGCCGGCGCCATCAGCATCACCACCAAAAGTCCCAACTTCGAGGAGACTGAGGGCCACCTGGAGGCCACTGCGGGCAATTACTCCATGCAGCGCGTTACCGGTTCACTTTCCGGGCCCATTACTGACAACCTGGCTTATCGTCTGGCGGGTAATTACCACGAACGCGATGGCTATCTTGAGAACCGCGCAGGCCCGGACCTCAATGATGCCGATGAATGGAACGTGGTGGGTAAGCTGCAATGGGAACCGACTGACGAGCTTTCCATATTGCTTAAGGCCAGCCACGTAGAGCGCGACATGAACTGCTGTTCACCGGATGGGGTTCAAGATCCCATCGCAGAGCAAGCTATTATCGACCGCGGTCAACCACCTTTGGGTGATGACCCTTTTGATCAGAAGACCTCCCAGGATGTGCCCAGTCCTTTCGAGCAGGAGTCTACGGCGGCTTCGTTGCATATTGATTATGATGCCGACTGGGGCACCATCACCTCGATCACCGCCTGGGACGACTATGACCTCGAATCCTCTCAGGAAACGAGCCGCTCGGTGCTTGATATTGTCTATGCCAATCAACCCCAGTCCGGCGACAGTTTTTCCCAGGAACTGCGCTTTAACGGTGATACCGACAATGTGGACTACATGGTCGGCCTGTATTATTTCGAGCAGGAAACACGGGAGTTTGAAGGCAAACTGTCCACCATCGTTGGCGATGACATGGGCGTTGCAACACAAATATTCGGCTCGCAACTCGCCCTCATCGCTGCACCGGGAGATTTCAGCTACCAGGACAGTGTGTTTGAGACAGAAACGATCGCCGTGTTCAGCCGCGCTACCTGGCATATCGGCGACAATTGGCACCTGACCGGCGGCCTACGCTGGAGCGACGAGGAAAAAGACGCGGACTTATTTGTGGATGTGGAATCCACCGCTCTCACCGCCCAGGACCCGGAGAACATCCCACCGCCCCTGCTCGCGCAACTGGCGCAAGCTGGTATCTTCCCGCCCTTCTCTTTACTGTCATCAGCTCGCCCGGAGATCGACCAATCCTTCAACCGCAGTAGCGATAATGTCGATTGGCTGGCCAGCGTAAGCTACGACCTCAACATCGATACGCTGTTGTTCGCCAGCGCCTCTACCGGCACCAAATCCGGCGGCTTCAACGGTGTGGCCGGCGACATTGAGGATCGCGAGTTTGATGACGAAGACACCACCAGCTATGAGTTGGGCATAAAGACCACGCTACTGGACTCACGGCTGCGGATTAACTCCACACTCTTCTTCACCGAAATCGAAGAATTGCAGTCCAACCAGCAGGCGACAAGTGGCTTAGGCCAATTCACCTCAAACCAGGGTGAGGCAGAAGTTGCTGGGCTGGATTTTCAACTGGATGCCCTGCCCTTGCCCAACCTGACTGTGACCCTCGGTCTGCAATACCTGGACAAGTATGAGTTCACCGCGGGACCCGATAAGGGTCTGGACCTGGCCTGGGCAGCCGAACTCAGCGGCAGCCTCGCTGCGACGCTTGTGCTTCCGCTGGCTGACGGCGGTGTCTATCTGCGCGGGGATTACAGCTTCATGGGTGACCACACAACCAATGGCGCCAGCGCGGCGCAGCTGGAAGCAAAGGATGAACAGGACCGCGAGAACCTCAACATGACGCTGGGATGGCGTAATGACAACTGGAATATCAGTTTATGGGGCAAAAACCTGACCGATGAGGAATACGCGGCGACGACCCTTGTGACCTACCCCCTTACTGGTTTGGACGCCTACTTTCTAGCGCCGCCCAGAACCTATGGTGCCACCCTGCGCTACGACTTCTAGCGAAACTTCAGGGCAGGCTGTTATTTGGTGGTCTGTCCCCTCTTTTTTTTGGGGGACAGACCACTATTTTTTCACCCCAACCGGCCTACCGGGGTGCCCACGCGACACCCTCCTGTTCAGCACAAATTCCATCTCCCGGCCGAAGCGCTCATCACCCAGTACAAAGTTGCCGTTGGTCGCCGATCGGATAGATTTGGCCAGTTCTTCGCTCACGCCTGACGCTACCAACGACCGATAGGTGCTTTGCCTTTCCCGCGCATTGTTGCCCAGGCTCAGGTAGTTGCCGTGTGGTGTGATCAGGGCGTTCTCTACTCCCTCGCCATTGCAACTGTAGCTCGACCATCGATAGTCGCCAGGGTGTTCCGTCATACTGGCTCGCACGGGGTTCAATTCAATATAGCGGTAACAATGCAGCGCGTAATGCTCATTCTGGGCGAGGCAGGATTTAAAGCGACCTTCCCAAAGTGTCCCGCTGCGTTGGTAATTGCGGTTGATGTACTGAGCATGGCGCTGGCCCAGCCGCTTCATCATGAGAGACGGACCAGTGACTTCCTCCGGCGTAAGCAGAATATGAATATGGTTGGTCATCAGGCAGTACGCATGAACGGCACATCCATGCTCACCGGATAGCTGCGCTAGCTGATGCACGTAGTAGAGATAATCCTGTTCCGAAAAGAAGCATACGGAACGGTTATTACCTCTTTGGATAATATGCCAAGCCACATTGGCAATGGCGAGTCGCGCTCTTCTTGGCATATCGAACTCCCTCTCGATATCGCGTTAAAGAGCGGTAAGTTTATGACCAATGGGACGGGCAAAGGTCGGCATGGACGTAAAGGGCTGAAATCTTGACCTGTCCCCTATCTTAAAACCGTGGTCTGTCCCTTATTTCCATACCTCCAGGTTGTCGGATCGTTGTAGCTGCCGATCCAGTGTGATGGACAGGACGTCGGACATGCCACAGGCCTGGAGCATTTGATCCACCGACGCCTGTTCGTTCGCAGCAAGACCCGCGTAAATTGCCTGCACGCGCGCCAGCATGTAAAAACGGTAGGGTTGGGCCAGGGCACTAATGGTCTGCCCGCGCACGGTAAACTCGCCATTCCCCAGAGGGTTGGCCAATCGACCTACGGCGGCAGTCCCCGCCTCGGGCTGATGTTCCGCCAACCAGTCATTGATGCATGCGGCGGCAGCGCGGGTCTCGGGTACGAAATCCTCCGCCAGTACGCGTAGTACAGCCAGCAGGGTTTCCGGTACCTCATCATCCGCCAGATAATCGGTGCCTGCCGTAAAATATTCCGGCACATCCTGGTCGGCCCTGTTCATTCGCTCAACCCAGCGATACACGCGTGTGGCGCGCTGCTGCATCAAACGCGCCGGGTGGGGGTCTCTTCCCAGGTGAGCATACATGGGCGCCAGCAGGCCGAAGTCGCCGACACAGGGCCGCCAGCCCAGCAGGTAGGGGTACTGCTCAAAGTGGACATTGAGCGCATCGAGATACTCCAGGTAAAGTTCTTCGATCAGTCCCTGCGACTGTTCGGTGACACCGAAAATCTGCCCTACATAGCGCATTCGATTCATCATGTGCTCGGTTTTATCCTGCCGCTGGGGCGTGTCGCGCTGGGAATGCAGGAAGTGGTAGCCAACAAAATCCAGGTTCTCCTGCGGGTAATTCCAGCGATAGTGCATGGCCGGGCGCAGCAGGCCGTCGGTGCCGAGCACATCAAACAGCGCGCTAATGATTCGCTGGCGCGGACCAGCAGGCTGGCAGGGCCTATCGTTGGCGGCTTCGAAGTGTTCGATAATGGCGGCGCCATCGCGAATCACCTCTCCTGTCGGGGTCACCAGCGTGGGGATTGTCGGCAATTTTCCCTTGGGCAACACCTCCGCCTTGAAACTCTCATGACCGGTGGAAAGTTCCTGAAACGGAATACCCTGTTTGATCAGGTAGGCACGAGCCCGCCCTGAGTAAAGTGAATGGGTAATGGCGTACAGGCGGTGGACATCGGTCATCAGTGCGATTCCTTCTTCATTCGATAGGCGACATAAAATGGCAGCAACACCAGCAGGGTCAGGAGGAACAAAAGCATTCCCTCGCGGTACTGTTTCTGTAGCATATTGGACACCAGCTGTTTCATCTGCGTATAGCCAGCAGGCAGGGGCAGTACGCCATTCTCCCGCTGGTAACGCTGATAGCGGGACAACATGCGCTGGAAGGTAGCGGGTTGGGTACTGGCAAGGTCTACCGTCTCCCCTGGGTCCTCGACAATATTGAATAACCGCCACTGGCCATCGCCCAAGGGCGGCTGGTTGACCACCAATTTGTAATCGCCCTGGAACAGGGCCGCATGGCCGGTCAGTTCGTAGCCCACCGCATCATCATCGCTGTAAACGCGCTCAGCTTTCCCTGTTAGCACCGGTGTCAGGTCGCGTCCGGTCATGGGCAGCACCGGCCTGCCGGCATAGCGCGCACCAGGCTGTGCGACTCCAGCCATGGACAGGATGGTGGGAGTGATATCTGTAGCCCAGGTAAATGCACGGTTCAGCTCATTGGTCTGCGGCAAAGGCTTACCGGCAATGATCAACGGCACACGCATACCACCCTCCCCGGTGTAAAACTTGTAAAAAGAAAGGGGGCTGGCTGCGGCGCTGGCGAAGCTGGGGCTGATCGTATTGTAACTGCCCTTCAGGCCGAGGCGATCATAATCCAGGTGGTAACCAAGCCGTTCTGGACCGAGATTAAACGGAAAAGCCATCGGATCAGCGGGGCCGCTGCCTTCGCTGCCGTTATCCGAGGTAACAATGAAAATGGTATTTTCGTACTGCCCCTGTGACTTGAGGTAGGCCACCAGGCGTCCAATATGAAAGTCCATGGCTTCGATCATGCCGGCGTAAACCGCCATACGCTTGGCCTCATAGCGCTTGCGCTGTGCATCCAGCGCGTCCCAATCGTCTGTGGTCGCCATATCCACCATCGCCGTATCCGCTGGCACTATGCCCAGCTCCACCGCCCGCTCCAGACGCTGCTTGCGCAGTGAGTTCCAACCCGAGTCGTACACCCCCATGTATTTGTCGATGTACTCCTGTGGCGCCTGCACGGGTATGTGCACCGCCTGGAAAGGCACATAGGCAAAAAACGGCTTGCCGTCTTGCAGGTTGCTATCAATAAACTCAATGGTTTTATCGATCAGGAAGCGTGAGGAATAAAAGTCATCTGGCAGGGTGATACGCTCACCATCGGCAAACCAGTTGGCGTGTTCGTACAGGGTCAGGTAAGGACGCTGCTCCCAGTTGTCGGCGCCGGAATCCATCAACGCCACCGTGCGTTCGAAACCGCGCCGGCTGGGACGTTTATCCGGGGTGCCCCCAAGGTGCCATTTGCCCGCCATATACGTGTGATAACCGGCGTCTTCCAACAAGGTGGCCACGGTTACCACATTGTCACCCAGCACCCCCTGGTAGTGGGCGTGAGTACGCCGCTGGGGTGTCAACATTTCAGGAATATTCGGCACACCAGCCAGGTGGTTGTCCACACCGGTGAGCAACATGGCCCGGGCCGGGGCACAGTTGGCGGCGGTGTGGTAGTTGGTGAATCGCACCCCCTGCTCCGCCAGGGCCGACAGGGCGGGCGTGTTCACTTCGCTGCCATAGGGAGCAATGTCGGTGTAACCCAGGTCGTCTGCGAGGATAAAAACGATGTTCGGGCGTGGAGCGGCAGCGGGCGGCGAATCAGGGGACAAAATAGGGGACAGACCACGTTTTAGCTCGTTTAAAGGTGGTCTGTCCCCTATTTGGTCTTCGGCTGCCTGCACACAGGCAGTTGAGAACGCCAATAACAGCGAGACCGCCAGGCCCCACTGCCGAATGCCAGACACTTTCACCAACTCAAGCCTCTTCCGGCAGCCGGCGCGACGCCACCAACAAGATGATCGAAACAATCACCTCAGGGGCAATCAGGTCCAGTGCAAGAGTGGCATCGTGCACCAACCAAGCAAGGACACGGCCAACGGCCGTGATAGATAGCAACATGATCGCCGGGTAATACCAACTGCGACGCCCACTGATCAGCGCAATCAACATGCAACTGGCCAGCGTCAGGAAAAAGGCAGACATGTCACCCACCTGGGAACTCAAGCCCACACCCTGGTCGAGAGTCAGGCCAAACGTGGGCGCCACCCCGGCAGGGGCTACCAGCCAACGCAATCCCGTTACCAGGAACAGTATTGCGGGTAGAAGCACCAGAATTTTCAGGACTCTATTCATCTTCTTTCCTCTGCATTTCGGGGACAGACCACGTTTAAACGAGAAGAGCGGTTAAACGTGGTCTGTCCCCGAACCAAACGTGGTCTGTCCCCGAACCAATCAGTCGCGCTCACTCAGGATTCGCATCATGTTATGTGCCGTCTCAAGGCCAGAGTTCTGGTTCTGGCCAGTGACAAAGCGCTGCTCGTCGTCGATGGAAACGTGTGTAGCAAAAATATCCCTGAATGCGGTCTGGCTTTCGAATACGGCTCCCGCCTTGCGCAACTCCGTCTCCGGGTGCAGCGGTGTGAGTTCTATACCGAGTTCCTTGATTTGTTTGTCGGTCACCCCGGTCATGCGGCGACCGGCAATCAGCAGCTTGTCGTCGCGGTCGCGGGCGTTCACCAGGCCCAGTACGCCGTGGCAAACACCACCAATCACCGCAGCTTTGTCGCCGTAGTAGGACTCACTCACCTTGGCTGCCAACACGGGGGATTGCGCCAGATCGTAGGCTGCGCCCCAGCCACCCGATATGAATACAATGTCGTGCTGGTCGATAGCCACATCGGTAATAGGGATGGAGTTCTTCACCTTGGCCTGGGCAATGGCATCATCGAGGTAGCGATCGTCTTCCGGCGACCGGACCATGAATTGCAGTGTCTGGGGGTCAATGGGGATTTCACCGCCCTGGATACTGGCAATGTCCACCTCCATGCCACCGTCAAGGAACGTGTAGTAGGGATGGGTAAACTCAGAAGCCATCACCCCGGTGGCCTGGCCCTCGGTTTCCCCCGGGGCCGCCAGCACGCCGTGGCTGGTGGTGATAATCAGGGCGCGTTTGCCTGGCAGCTCTGCCGTTGGCCCGCTGTATTGAGGGTGCAGGCCAGCCTTGTGCAGAATCGTCGGCAGTGACAGCAGCACTACCCCAACCATTGCGAGCAGTACAACGGCGACAGTGAGTAACTTTTTCATAGATAATATCCTCAGGAGAACTGGAGCGGCTGCGACAGGGGTGAGAGCTTACTAATTTGACACACATTGTGTCAATAATGCATTATTCCACATCAAACAGAATAGAAACCGGATCATCAGGAAGTGGGTATGAAAAAACTAGTCGCTGTAGTTGTCATTCTGACGATCGTGGGTGTAACTGCCTACAGCCAAAGGGCGACCATCGCCGCCCGGCTGATGGAAAAAGGCCTGGAATCCCGTATGGGAGCAGACACCGTCGCGGAGCTGGAAGACGGCCTGCACCTGGCATTGTGCGGTGCCGGTGGCCCGCTGCCAGCGCCCAACGCCTCCGGCCCCTGCGTTGCGGTGGTTGCCGGCAAACAGCTGTTCATGGTGGACGCTGGCACCGACGGCCCGCGCAACCTGGCCCGCATGGGCTACCAGCCCGGCACAGTACAGGGCGTATTTCTCACCCACTTTCATTCTGATCACATAGACGGCCTGGGCGAAATCAGCACCATGCGCTGGGCCGGGGGCGACAACGCCACTCCCCTGCCCGTCTATGGCCCCAGAGGGGTGGAGCGGGTTGTGGACGGCTTCAACGCCGCCTATGCCCAGGACTTCACCTATCGCCACGATCACCACGGTGACCTGGTAGCACCCATGAGCGCCGCAGGCATGCAGGCCGTGCCTTTTGACAAGCCACCCATGGGTGAACTGACCCTGGTTTACGAAGGCGAGGATTTGAAGGTCGAAATGCTGGCAGTGGACCACTCGCCGGTGGAACCGGCAGTAGGCTATCGCTTCAGCTACAAGGGGCGCTCACTACTGATTACCGGTGACACCACCAAGCAGGCCAATATCCAGAAGTTCTCCGAGGGCATCGATCTGCTGGTGCATGAGGCCCTGGCCCCCAACCTGGTCAATATGATGAACGCAACCGCCAAGAAGCTGGGCAATGAGATCATGGCCAAGATCACCTACGATATTCTCGACTACCACGCCAGTCCGGTGGAAGCTGCGGAAACGGCCCGCGACGCTGGTGTCGGCCACCTGCTGTACTACCACATCGTCCCGCCGCTGGTTATTCCTGGCCAGGATTTGTTATACCTGAACGGGGCTGAGGATATCTTCCCGGACTATACCATCGGGGAAGATGGCGTGGCGTTTACGCTGCCGGCAAACTCGAAGGCAATCATCAAAACCAGCGATGGTTTATAAAAGAAATCGGGGACAGACCACGCTTTTCCAATTAAATAAATCGTGGTCTGTCCCCATTTATGATGGAAGAGCAGCACGATGAACGAACCACTTCTGTTTACCCTTGATGATGCGGTCGCGATCATTTCGGTCAATGACGCCCCCTACAACCGTATGACCCTGGACTTCGTAGACGAGTTGGAATCGCTGGTTAATGATATTGGCAAGGACGACCGTATCCGTGCAGTGGTGATTACCGCTGAGGGCCTGGAAAACTTCTCTGTGGGCATGAACCTGAAACAGTTGCCGGAGGGGATT
>CALJFL010000080.1 GCA_938074135.1 uncultured Halieaceae bacterium
TTGAGCGCAATGCCTCTTGCACCCTATCAGTGCGCTTCTTGCGCAAGAAGTCATTACCCCCAAGTTCCACAATAACCAACCTGGGCTGATGTTCCGCCAACAGTGCTTCCAGCCGGTGTTGCGCGTCAATGGCAGTATCACCCGGGATACCGGCATTTATCACATTCCAACCCGTGTCTTTTGCCATCAGGCTGGGGAAGTCCTCATCGACGCCAGCCCCGGTACCAAAAGTGATACTGTCGCCGAAAGCGAGAACTGTGGCACCGACTGGCAGTGCTTCATGTTTCACATCAGCGCTGCAGCCGGACAGGACCAAGCCCAGCACAAGCCAGGCCAGCCAATTAACGCGTACTGTATGTTTAGGAAACGCCACGTTGAAACTCCACGAGAATCTTCACCAGCCTGCGCCTGCAGACTCCCTGCCACGACCCAGATTACCTCAAGGCAGCGTACTTGACGACAGGCCGTCATCTGGCGCTGGGCATCGCAAGCTGCTTTCGATACTCTAGGCACAATCCAACTCAGGCTGTACTTTCAAATGAAAATTCTCATCAAGCTGATCAGCGCGATCGTTCTCTTACTGGTGGTGACCGTGGTCGGCTTCAACATCTGGGGACGATTAACCCTCGGCACAATCACCCTCGACCCAAACGCCAGTCGTGACAACAGCGCCAACCGGGTTGTGCTGGTGTCAGGCGCTACCGGTTCGGTGGGAGACGGGCTATTGAAGGCGGCGATAGAAGATTCGGAGGTTGAGAAAGTCCACGTGATCAGCCGGCGCAGCTCCCCAAGGATCGATGCCGGTGTAGCCTCGGGAAAGGTCGAGTTGCATCTGCTGCAGGACTTTACGGACTACTCATCGCTGGCCGGCGTCTTACCTCAGGTCAATACTGTCCTCTGGGCTCTGGGTACATCCTCGCTGAACGTGGACGACGCAACCTTCGCCCTAATCCATGTCGACTTCCCGCTTGCGTTTGTAAAGGCCTGGCTGGCGGCACGAAGCGAGGGACCGATGTCATTTCACTACATCACCGGTATGGGCACTGACCCCGAGGGTAGCCAGCAGTGGGCACGGGATAAGGGGCGTGCAGAACTGGCAATCGCCGAACTCGCTGCAGCAACGGACATGCGTTCTTTCGCCTACCGTTCAGCGATGGTGCGCCGTACCTCGGAGCGCGCCACACAGGCTGAGTACATCATGGAGAGCCTGTTGAAACCTGGACTGCTGGTAATCACAGCCAAGGACCTTGGCGGCGCCATGCTGGAAATTGCGGCCCGCACCGCTGAATTGCCCAATGGCACCATTATCGATAACGCCGACTCCATCTTATATGCGGAGGCCTACAAAGCGCATACGGGGCAACTCTAGGCGCGCTTCCGATCCTGATCCAGGTCGGTGAGAAAGTTATCGAGCAACCACTTCTCCGCGTGGGGCATCACTACCACATGGGCCAGGGATTTGCCGTGCGCCTTTGAGGCATTCACCGTAGCCAGGGTCCATTTGTTCTTGAGCTCTTTCGAGACCAGATTATCAAAGTAAACCGTGTTCGAGCGCTTATCCACCAGCATGGGGTTAAACTCGGGGAAGTGATTCTGCATCTCGGCGCGCAGATATTCGGCATTTTGCAAAATAAGCCTGGCGTCACGTTCCTGTTGCTGTAGTGACTCAGCGGTCGAGTAATAGTGGAACTCCGCAGGCTTTACCGTATCGCGCGAACAACTGATTGTACCGGGAACATGAGTGATGTAAGCCGGGTCATGGACCGCCGCAAACAACTCCCGAAATTGCTCGAAGTCTTTTTTACCGGCAATAAACAAGCCAGCAGCGCCCGGGGGGAAACCAAAAAACTTGTGGCAGGACACAGCTATCGAGTCATACCGTTTACCGGTCTTGCCAATCTTATAAAGATCTTCCGCATAGTCAGTCACGTGCAGATAACCGCCGAAAAGTGCGGCATCCAGATGGATATAGGAGTCATAACCCTTTACGGCCGCATTGATGTCATCAATATCGTCAACCGCGCCCTTCATGGTTGTTCCAATCGTCGCCAGAATAAGGACCGGCGCATCACGGTTCTCTTTTAATTTTTCGCGCAGGTCGGCAGGGTCCATAGCGCCTGTGGGAGTCGTGGCAACCATTACTTCCTGCATATCCAGAAGATCGCGGATGACCTGTATCGAATAGTGTGCTTCTTTCGTGTAATAGACCTTTGGAGTCACCCCCGTTCTGGACTCCAGCAGCGTTCGGCCCACGAAGGCGCCATGGGTATTGCTGTCGGTGCCGCTATTGGACACAAAGCCCCAGATATCGTCTTCAGGGAAGCCGTAGCGCAGCCCAAAGCGGCGAATCAGGTCGGCTTCCAGATAATGTGTATTGAGGGAGCCCGGGTGGTAGAAAGGGTCACCCACGTTGTTCATTGTCCGCGCACCGACCTCCACCGATTCCAGCTGCTCGCGCCAGCGAAAAAACCCTTCCGAGGGTTTGTTCATATTGGCGGGGTAACCCAGAAACACCCTGGGGTCGTGATCCTTCAACCAGTCGCGGCGAGAACGGATATAGGTTTGAGCCGTGGTATCAGCAATGCTCGCGGTAGCGTTACTGGCTGCGGCAGGTGCGGCCGCTTCAGACGGTCCGGGCGAGCAAAGCGCAGTACCCGATGCCGCCAAAAGACTCGAGTTTATGAGGAAGTTACGCCTTGAAAACATAGTACTGCTCCTACCGATTCACCGGGCGCAGCGACACGGATCGCTGGCATGGCACTGTCTCTATACTATAGTTCACGGGATGCCCGCATGCTCTGCTAGACTGGGCTTTTTTCGGAGACCTGCAACTTGTATCAGATCATCAGACCAGCGCTCATTGCACTAAGCTTGCTCGGCGGCTGGACGTCAGCTCTGGCCGGCACCGCCACCTTCACGCCGGGCCCCTGCCCTGTCGATCTTAGCAACACTGGTGCCACTATAGGGTGCGGTGTACTGCAGGTGCCGGAGACACGTGGTAGTAATAACGGCCGCCATGTCGCCTTGCCGGTTGTGCGGGTGAGCGCACAGGGCCCCGACGCCCGCCCCGACCCGGTGATCTACCTGCACGGCGGCCCTGGCGGTGGCGTGATGGATGACCTGGCCGAAAAACTGAGTGATCCGCACTGGCAGCCGCTGATCGGCAGCAACCGCGACTGGCTGTTCTTCGACCAGCGCGGCGGCGGCCTGTCGCAACCGCTGCTTGATTGCGGTCAATTGGGCCTGTCCGATACCGGGTTCACCAGCGACGCCGATGTGGTCGCGGCCTCTGCCTGCGCTCAGCGCCTGACCGCAGCCGGTATCGACCTCAGCCAGTACAACGTCCAGACCTCGGTTGCCGACATAATCGATCTGAAAAACGCAATGGGCTACGAGAATTTCAACCTGTTTGGCGTGTCCTACGGCAGCCGGGTCGCCTTTGCGGTACAACAGTATGCACCCGAGGATTTGCGTGCTGTCGTGCATGACAGCCCCTACCCGCCCGAAGCCCGCGGTACCGAACAGCTGCCCATGCTACTGGCCAGGGAAGTGCGCCAGACCCTGGACTTGTGTGCGGCCGACGCCGGCTGCGCCAAAGCCTACCCGAATCTGGAGAAACGACTCGATAGCCTGCTACAGACCTGGCTGAGCACACCGCGAGAATTTGAGGAGCGCACACTCACTGTCAGCGATCTGGCCAGCTTCCTGCTTGATGCTATCTACGACTGGGACGGTATCAAGGCGCTGCCCGCGAACCTGGCGTTAATTCTGGCCGACGACATGTCACCCATAGTGGACTATCTGGACGGCGGTGGTGATTTTGCCGAAGGCCAGCTACTGGCTCATTTTTGCAAGGAAGAGCTGCCCTTCGAAGATCGCGTTGCCATGGCCGAGTTGGCCGATGATGACCCACTGGCCCAATCGGTGCTGGCCAATACGCAACGCCTGTTCGAGTCATGTAAGGACTGGCCCGTCGGTACCCCCAATCCAAAGGAATCGATCGCGGTGACCTCAACCGTACCGACCCTGCTAATCGCTGCCGAGATCGATGCCGGTTGTCCGACCGATTTTTCCGTAGCCGCACTGCCCTTTTTATCGGCAGGACAATATGCCGCCGTACCTAACGCCGTTCACAGCATGACCGATAACAGCGATTGTGTGATGGCCATGGCTACACGATTTCTGAATGAACCGCTGGCACCCATAGACACAAAGTGCCTCGCGAAAGAACACTCGCGCATCGACTTTCAACTACCCGAGGAGCAATAACCATGAACGATAACAAGCGCTTCATCGTCAACCGTCGTTTTTTCCTGCAAGCTGCCGTCCTGTCAGCGCTGAGCGCTCGCAGCCTGGCCAATAGCTGTTATGCGCCCTATACGAGTCCGGACGCTACCTTGCCAATGGGTCCGTTTGATGGCGATTCTACCGCCAGTGATGTCGTTGCTGGTCTGGATCTGAGCGGAAAAACAGCGGTGGTAACGGGCTGCAACTCGGGCCTGGGCCTCGAAACCATGCGGGCACTGACCTCCCGCGGTGCAACCGTCATCGGTACCGCGCGCAACCAGGAAAAGGCTGACAAGGCTTGTGCCGCTTTCGGCGACCGCGCCATACCGGTAGTGTTGGAACTGAGCGACTGGAGCTCGGCGAGGGCCTGTGGCGAGGCTAT
>CALJFL010000081.1 GCA_938074135.1 uncultured Halieaceae bacterium
ACATTGAGGAACATAAAGGTCCCTGCCAGTGCGCCGATCCAGATCAGCGAGCTACCGACAAAGTTACTGAATGCGCCCACATAATGCAGCAGCACCAGGCCGGTGATAAACGTAAACATGGCGCCCCAACGGAACCACCACAGGGCTCTGGGGGCCAGCTTCTTCATGGCGTCCGCTTTCGCGTCGGCCTCGGCTTCCTTGAAGTATTCTGTTTGGACAAAGTTGAAGTAATACAGCATGCCGATCCAGACAATGCCGAATACCACGTGCGCCCACCTGAAAATAAACTCGATTGCAGCTTCCACGGATCTCTCCTTACCTTGTTATTTAAACTGCCACTATTGTACACAGTCTATAAAAAAACGGGACTCAAAAAAAACCCCACCATAAGGTGGGGTCTTTCAGGCAAAGGGCTGTGCTTACATCATGCCGCCCATGCCACCCATACCGCCCATATCAGGCATAGCCGGTCCACCAGCACTGTCATCCGGCGCATCAGCGACCATCACTTCCGTGGTGATCATCAATGCTGCCACGGAGCCCGCTGCCTGCAATGCAGTACGGGTTACCTTGGCGGGATCGAGGATACCCATTTCGATCATGTCGCCGTATTCGCCAGAAGCCGCATTGTAGCCGTAGTTGCCTGTGCCTTCGTTTTTCACGTTGTTCAGGACAACCGAGGCTTCGTCGCCGGCATTCTCGACGATCTGACGCAGGGGACCTTCCATGGCGCGCAGCGCTGCTGCGATGCCGTGGTTCTGGTCTTCGTTGTCGCCTTTCAGATCCTTGATCGCCTGGATAGCGCGCACCAGGGCAACACCACCACCGGCAACAACACCCTCTTCAACCGCAGCACGGGTAGCGTGCAGGGCATCTTCAACGCGAGCCTTCTTCTCTTTCATCTCGATCTCGGTGGCAGCGCCAACCTTGATCACTGCAACACCACCGGCCAACTTGGCCACGCGCTCTTGCAGCTTCTCACGATCGTAATCAGACGATGTGTTTTCGATCTGGACGCGAATTTCGCTCACGCGCGCCTGAATCGCAGCAGCGTCACCGGCACCGTCGATAATGGTGCTGTTGTCCTTGTCCATGGTGATGCGCTTGGCGCTACCGAGGTGCTCCAGGGTCGCAGACTCAAGGTCCATGCCCACTTCTTCGGAGATCACGGTGCCACCGGTCAGGATAGCAATATCCTGCAACATGGCCTTGCGACGATCACCAAAGCCCGGCGCCTTACAGGCCGCAACTTTGACGATACCGCGCATGTTGTTAACCACCAGAGTGGCCAGCGCTTCGCCTTCCACGTCTTCGGCAACGATAACCAGCGGCTTGGAGGCCTTGGCTACCTGCTCCAGCAGGGGCAGCAACTCACGGATGTTGGAGATTTTCTTGTCAACCAGCAGGATGAAAGGCGCTTCCTGGTCACAGCTCATGCTGTCCTGGTTGTTGATGAAGTAAGGTGACAGGTAACCGCGATCGAACTGCATACCTTCAACCACGTCCAGCTCGTTTTCCAGACCCGACCCTTCTTCAACGGTGATGACGCCTTCCTTGCCAACCTTGTCCATGGCATCGGCGATGATTTCACCGACCTGGGTGTCGCTGTTGGCTGAGATAGTGCCGACCTGGGAAATCGCCTTGCTGTCTTCACAAGGGGTAGCCATGGCCTGCACTTCCTTCACCGCCGCCGTAATCGCTTTGTCGATACCGCGCTTGAGGTCCATTGGATTCATGCCGGCAGCAACCGACTTAAGGCCTTCGTTGAGGATGGACTGGGCCAGTACGGTGGCAGTCGTGGTGCCGTCACCGGCAGCGTCAGAGGCCTGGGAAGCGACTTCCTTGACCATTTGTGCACCCATATTCTCGAACTTGTCTTTCAGCTCGATTTCCTTGGCCACGGAGACACCGTCCTTGGTCACGGTAGGCGCGCCAAAGGACTTGTCCAGGATAACATTACGGCCTTTGGGGCCCAATGTTGCTTTTACTGCATCTGCCAGCACGTTGACACCGGCCAGCATGCGTGAGCGAGCGTCGTCGCCAAATAATACTTCTTTAGAAGCCATGATCTATTCCTTCAATACTTAATTCGTTAACAATTAGCGAAGTAGCCAGTTGCTCTGTTACTCGACCACCGCGAAGATTTCGCTCTCGCCCATGATGATCAGCTCTTCGCCGTCAATCTCGATGGTGTTGCTGCCGGCATACTGGCCAAACACAACAGTGTCACCGACTTTCACGGCCAATGGGCGTATCTCACCGTTATCAAGCGACTTGCCTTCGCCGACAGCGAGGACTTCACCCTGGTTGGGCTTCTCTTTGGCGGAACCTGGCAGAAGAATGCCACCGGCTGTGGTTTCTTCTTCTTCCTTGCGACGAACGACCACACGGTCGTACAGCGGACGGATATTCATGGATGTTGCTCTCCTAGTAACGATTTTATCTATCCCCAACGGGGCTTAGGGTCGTGAAATGGGGGCAGGAATACTGAATTCAAGCCCTGATTAGCACTCTTTTTCAGAGAGTGCTAATTCTAGTCAGGCAATGGCAGGAGTCAAGGGCTTGGCGGAAATCGCTGGAATAAAGATATTATTAACTATTTCAGTGGGTTAGAGCGTATCTCGCTTCTCGACCTCGGTAAAGTTTCCCTCGATGACGATATGCTCGGAACGATCGCGCTCGGGGACATAGGGTTCGGGCTGCGGCCCGCCAAACCAATGCACCAGCCGGCGGCGCAGTGGCCCGATCAGCACCAGAATGGCGGCGACATCGGAAATCAGGCCAGGAATCAACAAAAGCAGACCCGCGAGTCCTACCGCCATATCGTCGAGGAACAGCTGTTGCCCGAATATGCGCCCTTCCTGAGTTTCGCGCAGCCGGGTGAACATTTCCATGCCCTGGTAGCGCAGGATGGCGATGCCGGCCACGAATGTCAGGAACACGTAAAACAGCGCCGTCAGGGCGCTGGTTTCAATACCCAGCTGGATCAGGGTGGCCAATTCCAGCCAGGGCAACAGCATAATCAAGAAACGCATGATGGGACTCTCCCTCTCTAGTTGGTATGGGGGTGAACTGCCCGTTTACAAGCCGCCCGATTACCAGTCGTAATTCACCCCTATCGACCACTTCTGATCTTTTTTATCGACCGCTGACTCGGCCGGCAGGTTGTCGTAGTCGTATTCCAGCTGCACCACAGAGCTGAAGCGGCCATTGATAGGGTATTTGAAGCCCGTGGTGGTGGTGAGTTCCCAGTCTTCGCCCTTGTCAAAGCCCTGCAACATCACGTGACGATGAAAGAACTCCATACCTTCCTCATTAAAACGCCAGGCGAAATCCAGGTTCCACAGGAAGCCCGGGGTGGTTCGCGTTTCCCCGCTTGTGAAACGCTCGTCGATGTAGTTGAGGCTGCCCTTGGTCAGCAGGTTGACGTAGGCCGTGTCGAGAAACTGGTACCCCATACCCAGGCCAGCCGAGGTGCGCTGGTCCAGCTCGCGGAACTCATCCTCCTGGTAAAACGCGTTGCCCGTCGCAAACCACTGCTCGGTAAAGAACTGGTCGTACTGGTAACTGGTCAGCCAGGCATTGCGGGTGGTCTGGCTGTCCACGCTCTCTTCCTGGTAGCGCAGGGCCAGGGTGTGCCGCGACTCAATAAAGCGGATTTCGCTGCGGGCCTCGACATTGTACTTGGTGATATTGTTGTTGCCGGATGAGTCCTCGGCCGCGATGACGAGGTTGCCCTTCTGCGCCAGCAGTGGCAGGGGCTCCTTTAGCGTTTCGCCGGCAGCGATGACCAGTTTCCAACTGCTCAGGGTCTGTACGCCCTCGTCGCAGTGCAGCAGTTGCCGGTTACGCTGCAGGTACATCCAGCAATTGTTGAGTTCTTTGCCGCTGATCTTCAGGTCGAACCGATCACCAGTCTCTATCGACTCCACATGATGTTGCTCTACAGACAGGTCACCCAGGATAGCCGAGGTCCAGCTGACCTTGCCGTCGTCTATGCCGACCAGGGCGCCGGTGAAAGACTCGCCGTCAGTGAAGTGCAGGCGGTCAGCCCGGGCAGCGCAGGCCAAAACAAGCAGCAATACAACCGACAGGGCTCGCAGGGTCTGCCGGGATAGATCAGGGAAACGTACGCTGGTAAAAGCTTTCATAATGTCAATTGGGGCGGCGAGGCCCGGCTATTTGTGTCGTTAAAGGATCCGGATATCAACCAGCGCATCTGGCAGGTTGTGGCACTGATCCCCAGGGGCAAGGTCGCTACCTACGGGGAAGTCGCTCACCAGGCTGGACTGCCCGGCGCAGCGCGGCGCGTAGGCCGCTCCCTGAGGGATCTACCAGAGGGAACTCGCATTCCCTGGCACCGGGTGATCAATGCCCAGGGACGCATCTCACTGCCACCGGGCTCGGCATCGCAGTATACCCAAAGAGCGCGGTTAGAGGCAGAGGGGGTGGTGTTTCGAGACAATAAAACCGTGGATTTCAAGCGGTTTGGGTGGTTGCGGGAACCCTCCTAGCGTTACTCAGCCCTTTGTACCTTAAGCTCACCATTGCGCCACGGGGCAATCCAGATCAGTAAAATCATGCCCGGAAGTGCCAGTACCGCGCACAACAAAAAAAAGTTTACCCATCCGGTCTGCTCGACAATGATGCCGGTGCTGGCATTGGCGAACGTTCGCGGTAGCGAGGCCAGGGCAGTAAACAGGGCAAATTGCGTCGCGGCAAAAACCTTGCTGGTCTCCCTGGCAATGAACGCCGTAAAGGCCGCTGTGCCCATCCCCACCCCGAGGTATTCAAAGCTGATCACCGCTGCCAGTAGCCAGATGACGTCACCCGCACTGGCCAGCACAGCGAAGCCGAGAATGCTCACCAGTTGCACCACTCCAAACAACCAGAGCGAGCGGTTGATGCCGAGACGGATCATCAACACGCCCCCGAGGAGGCCGCCGATAATGGCCGGCCATAAGGCGGCATGTTTGGCGACCAGACCGATCTGGGTTTTGCTAAAACCCATGTCCAGATAGAAGGGGGTGGCCAGCGCCGTGGCCATGTTGTCGCCAATCTTGTAGAGAAACATAAACCCGAGCACCAGCAGGAGGCCGCGCCAGCCCTTGCGCTGCAGATACTCGGCGAAAGGCGCCACCACCGCCGCGCGCAAACCCATGACCGGGGGCGCCTCAGTGTCCGGTTCATCAATTACCAGGGTCAGCACAATCCCCACCGCCATA
>CALJFL010000082.1 GCA_938074135.1 uncultured Halieaceae bacterium
GATGGAAATGATCTCCAGAAGGGCCTATGGTTTTAGAAACTTTGAGAACTATCGGTTGAGAGTCCTGACCCACTGCGGGTGGGATGGGATAATCAATCGAGTACGGGTGAATGCCCGTCCCCCGTTAATTGGGTAGAGCCCATAGTGATATCTAAGGGGTAGTATGGTTCGCGCCGGCGCTGTATCAGCCGGCCGGGAGTCCGACCTGGCAAACAAAAAAGCCGAGCATAGCTCGGCCTTCTCTAATTTGGTGCCCAGGAGAGGACTTGAACCTCCACGCCCTTGCGAGCACTAGCACCTGAAGCTAGCGTGTCTACCAATTTCACCACCTGGGCAAAAACTCAACGGTGGATTTTTCTAACGCTGCCCCTGGGCGAACGGCTGGACTTTGTCCAGTGTCTACCACAACACCACCTGGGCAGTAAGGGAATCCTTGGGAGTCCCCAGAGCGCGCGCACTTTACTTTTCTGCCACGGTTTTGTCAATCCTCGCGTATAATCGAGTGATCGCGCCGTTTGGCGCCAATGATTCCCACAGAAGATACCCAATTTATGAGTAAGAAAGGCAAATTTGCCGACCCCCATGCCGAGCGCGAAGCGGCAAATTACGACAACCCGATTCCCAGTCGCGAGGCCATTCTTGAGCTGTTGACCCAGGCGGAGAAACCGCTGAACGGGAACAAGATTGCCAGCAAGCTCGGCCTTGGGGATAGCGAGCAGGTGGATGCGCTGGGTAAACGCCTGCGCGCCATGGAGCGTGATGGCCAACTTATGGTCAATCGGCGCGGTGCCTACGGGCTGGTGGACAAGCTCAACCTGCTGCATTGCCGTGTGCAGGGTCATCGCGACGGCTATGGCTTTGCCATGCCCATTGGCCCGGGTGAAGACGTCTATCTGAGCGCCCGACAAATGCAGTTTGCCTTCGATGGCGACGAGGTGCTGGTGGCGATCACCGGTGTCGATCGACGGGGTCGAGCTGAAGGCAAGGTGGTGGAGGTTCTGGACCGCGGCAATCGCAGCATAGTTGGCCGCTACGAGGAAGAAAGCGGCATCGGCTACGTGGTGCCCGACAACGGCCGTATTAACCAGCACATTCTCATCCCCCCAAAAGCGAAAGGCGACGCCAAATCCGGGCAGATCGTTAATGCCCTGATCACTGATTACCCAACCCGCAAACTCAATGCCAAGGGCGCGGTGGTGGAAGTCCTCGGCGAGCACCTGGATCCGGGTCTGGAAATTGATGTGGCGATACGCTCTCACGGAATCCCCTGGGAGTGGCCGGATGAAGTGCTTGCTGAAGCAGCGGCACTTGAAAGTGAGCCCATAGAGGCTGATAAGCAGCACCGTGTTGACCTGCGGCAACTGGCCTTTGTTACCATCGATGGCGAGGATGCCCGGGACTTTGACGACGCTGTTTACTGCGAACATGACGGCCGTGGCTGGCGCGTGTGGGTGGCGATAGCCGATGTGTCGCATTACGTCAGGCCGGGCTCTGCGCTCGATGAAGAGGCTGGCGCTCGCGGCAATTCGGTGTATTTCCCTGAGCGGGTGGTGCCCATGTTGCCGGAGGCGCTGTCCAACGGGCTGTGCTCACTGAAGCCTCGAGTCGACCGACTGGCGATGGTCTGCGAAATGAGTCTTGACCAGGATGGCAAGTTGGGTGATTTCCAATTCTATGAGGCCGTTATTCACTCCCATGCCAGGTTGACCTACACCCAGGTCGGCGAGGTGCTGGACAGTGGTTCGCATCCCGATGTGGCTGCCGAACGCGTACCGGATCTAAAGCGTCTGCATGAGCTTTACCACGTGTTACGCCGCGCTCGTGACGAGCGGGGCGCTATCGACTTTGAGACGGTCGAGACGCGTATTATTTTCGATGCCCAGCGCAAGATCGACTCTATTGTGCCGGTGGTGCGCAATGATGCCCATAAGCTGATTGAAGAGTGCATGTTGTGCGCCAATGTGGCCACCGCACGCTTTTTCGAGGAGACGGGGTTGCCCATTCTCTATCGTGTGCACGAGGGACCAACCGAGGAGAAACTGGAGAACCTGCGCAGCTTTCTTGGCGAACTGGCCCTGGACCTGCGCGGCGGTCTGAAGCCGACTCCCAATGACTACCAGCATCTGCTGGCCCAGATTGCCGAACGTGAGGACGCCCACATCGTCCAGACCATGTTGCTGCGGTCGCTGCGTCAGGCCATGTACCAGCCAGACAATGCCGGCCATTTTGGCCTTAACTACGACGCCTACGCCCACTTCACCTCACCGATACGTCGCTATCCCGATCTACTGGTCCACCGTGGTTTGCGGTGCATTATCCGCTCTAACAAGGCCAGTGACCATGTCAGGCGGGTAAAAGGCGCAGAGCCGATCCCACAAAAGCGGATATTCCCCTACGACGAGGCCGCCATGGTGGTCATGGGCGAACACAGTTCGATGAGCGAACGGCGGGCTGACGACGCCACCCGCGAGGTGGAAGCCTGGCTCAAGTGCGAGTACCTGCAGGATCATGTGGGTGAGGAGTTCGCCGGGGTAATCAGTGCGGTCACCAGCTTCGGTTTATTCGTTGAGCTCAAAGACATTTACATCGAGGGCCTGGTGCATATCACAGCGCTGCCTGGCGACTACTACAACTTTGATGCCGCACACCAGCGCTTGCTGGGAGAACGCAGCGGCCGAAGTTACAAGCTTGGGGGCCATGTGAAAGTGCAGGTCGCCAGGGTGGACCTGGACGACAAGAAGATAGACCTCGAGTTGATCGACGGCAAGGCTGCAGGCAAAGGGAAGGGCGATAAAAAGAAAGGTGACCACAGTGCCGGCAAAAAATCCGCCAAATCGGGTAAGCGAGGTGGGTCGCCCAAAGGTGCTGGCGGCGGTAAGAGGCGCAGCGGTGGTGGCAAGGCTGGCGATAAGTCTGGTGCCAGCAAGCCCAAGCGAAAAACCGGGCTGAGAAAGCAGCGCTGAACACATGCAATATATCTATGGCATTCATGCGGTTGATAGCCTTCTGCGCAATAACCCCAAATCGATCCAGCGCCTGTGGGTGCAACAGGGCCGCGACGATAAACGAATAAGCAGCGTTGTCGAGCTGGCCCAGAATCAGGGTGTGCCTGTTGCTCGTGAACCGCGCAAGGATCTCGATGAACTGGTCAATGCCCGCCACCAGGGCGTGGTGGCAGAAACCCTCGACGAACCGGTTCACGGTGATGTCAGTGCCGCTAACCTGTGGTCCGAGGCCGCGCTGCTGCAGTTCGTTGAGCAGGCAACGGAACCGTGCCTGCTGTTGGTGCTCGACAGCGTTACCGATCCCCATAATCTGGGCGCCTGCTTAAGGTCGGCGGATGCCGCCGGGGTGCAGGCGGTGGTGGTTCCCAAGGATAAGTCGGCAGACCTCAGTCCCACGGTTCGAAAAGTCGCCTGTGGCGCCGCCGACGTGGTGCCGTTTGTGCGTGTTACCAACCTGTCGCGCACCATGGATGCCCTGAAGGAGCGGGGTGTGTGGTTATTTGGAGCGGCTGGCGAGGCGGAAAAGTCTATATACGACAATGACTTAACGGGCCCAATGGCACTGGTGATGGGCGCCGAGGGAGCCGGTTTGCGGCGTCTGACCCGCGAACACTGTGATCATCTGGTCAAGCTGCCAATGGCTGGCTCTGTGAGCAGCCTTAACGTGTCGGTAGCCACCGGCATCTGTTTATTTGAAGCCGTTCGTCAGCGGGCGGGACAGGCACCGCAGGATCGGTAATTTCACCCGAATTCAGGCGCTTGCGGGCGTCAGCCAAACTCTGTAGACTTCGCGCCTCAAAATTTGTCCGGTGGTTCAAAGCCGCCGATCCTCCTTGCTACACCGCTTTTGTGGGTAGCATTAACCCGTAAGGAGCTATTCATGCGACATTACGAAATCGTATTCATGGTCCATCCTGACCAGTCTGAACAGGTGCCCGGCATGGTCGAGCGCTACACCGCCACGATCCAGAAAGATGGCGGCACGGTTCACCGGCTGGAAGACTGGGGCCGCCGTCAGTTGGCGTACCCGATCAACAAAATCCATAAGGCACACTACATTCTGATGAATGTGGAAGCATCCAACGATGCGCTGGACGAACTAACGACTACCTTCCGTTACAACGACGCGGTCATTCGTAACCTGGTTATCCGACGTGACGAACCAGTCACGGAAGAGTCCTTCATCATGAAGGCGGAGAAGGAAAGCCGCGAGCGCAAGACGCGCTACGAGGAGCGTCAGTCAGCTGAGTCAGCGCGTGCACCGGCACCAGCCGCCGCGGCTGAGGACGACGCAGAAGAAACGGCTGAACCAGCTGCCACCGAAGAGTAAAGGAAAGGAGAATTACCATGGCACGTTTTTTCCGTCGCCGTAAGTTTTGTCGCTTCACTGCCGAAGGCACGAAGGAAATTGATTATAAGGATCTGGAAACATTGAAAGCCTATGTTTCCGAGACCGGTAAAATTGTACCCAGCCGTATCACGGGCACCAAGGCCAAGTACCAGCGTCAGCTGGCGACTGCTGTGAAGCGCGCGCGCTTCCTCGCCCTGTTGCCTTATACGGATGCCCATAGCTAGGGATTGCGTACTCGCGCTCCGGCGGTTCAGTCCTGAGGCACGAAGAGGCTTCATTTGAAAAGCTTGGCTGAATTTGTAATGCGCGGCCGCTTCCAGGCCCTGCTGGTAGCAGTGGCGGGCGCTGGAAGCATGATGTTTTGTTGGATCAGCGCAGCTGTCATCGCGCTGGTCACCCTGCGCCGCGGCGCAGGTCCAGGCGCCTGGTTGTTGATGTGGGCGCTATTACCGTCCGGCGTTTTGCTGTACGCCTTTGGCGACAGCGGACCGCTGGCACTGATCGTGGGGACCACGATTGTGGCGCTGGTTTTGCGCAGCACCGTGAATTTGTCCCTGGCGGTGCTGGCAGGTGCGGTTGTAGGTGGTGTGACCGGCCTGGCGCTGGTTGCCTTTGGCGGCGAGTTCCTTGCCCAGATGGTGAGCTTCTTCGGGGAGTTCCTGGCCAGCCTGGAGCAGCAGTTATCGGCCGGCGGTGATCAGCCAGTGGTACTGGCGCGACCCACAGCCGTGCAGATTGCCGGAATGATGGGCGCCGGTAACGCAGTGGGTGTGGTTTTGTGCCTGTTGCTGGCTCGCTACTGGCAGGCAGCATTGTATAACCCCGGCGGTTTTGCCGAGGAATTTTTGGCCCTGCGCTACCCTGCCGGGATTGCGATGGGTTTGGCCCTGGCAGCGATTGCCCTGGCCAGTCTTGGTGCGGACTATCGTACCTGGGCATTGATTTGCATGGTTCCGCTCAATTTTGCGGGACTGGCATTGGTACATGCCCGCGTGCGAGCACGGGGGCAGGGCAGAGGATGGCTTACCGGGTTTTACCTGGCGTGGCTGTTTTTTGACCCGGTGAAACTACTGGTTGTGTTTGCCGCCATAGCTGACAGCTGGATGGATTTCCGCCAGCGTTGGGTCAGGCAGGACAGCTGAGAATTTTTTAGTGACAGAGGGAGCGTGCTCCCGCAACAGAGGATAGTAAGATGGAAGTCATTTTGCTGGAAAACATCGGCAACCTGGGTGGTCTTGGCGACAAGGTCGACGTCAAGGCAGGCTACGGTCGTAACTTCCTGATCCCGCACGGCAAGGCCGTAGCGGCGACAGCGAACAATATTGCCGAGTTTGAAACTCGCCGCGCCGAGCTGGAGGCCGTTGCAGCGACAACGCTGAGCGCCGCCGAAGCTCGTGCCGAGGCGATCAATGCGCTGGGTCTTATTTCTATCGAGGCCAATGCCGGTGAGGAAGGCAAGCTGTTCGGCTCCGTGGGCACCCGCGATATCGCTGCCGCCGTCACTGCTGCTGGCTGTGACATCGACAAGGCGGAAGTGAGGCTTCCCGAAGGCGCGCTGCGTGATCTGGGTGAGTACGAAGTCGCCATCCAGGTGCACGGCGACGTGACGGCGATGGTCGTTATTGCGGTAATCCCCGAGTAACACCTGCTGCGCGGGCTCCGGTAGGGGCTCGACAGAGATTTTAATGCACCGGTTGTCAACGCAGTCGGTGCATTTTTCGTTTTTGCTTCAGCTGCCACGGGAATTTGGTTACTCTGTGCAGTTCCGATAATAATCCTTCCTGATCATGGCTGACCGCGATTATCCAGATAATGTCTCTGAGCTTCCCTACCCGGGAGACAGCGATATTGCGCGCATTAAAATGCAGCCGCATTCGATCGAGGCAGAGCAGTCAGTGCTCGGCGGCTTGTTGCTGTCAGCGGATGCCTGGGACGCGGTGGCCGAGTCTGTCAGCGACCGGGATTTCTACCGGGCCGATCACCGATTAATTTTTCGCCAGATTGCCCGCCTCGCAGAAGCCTCTGATCCGGTGGATGTGATTACCGTCGCCGACAAACTGCAAGCCAGTGGTGAGCTGGAAGCTGCGGGTGGTCTGCCCTACCTGGCCGAATTGGCCCAGAACACGCCCAGCGCCTCCAATATTCGCGCATACGGGCAGGTGGTGCGCGAACGGGCCAGCCTGCGCAAGCTGATTGAAGCGGCCCAGGATATTGCCGACAGCGGCTTCAACCCCGAGGGGCGCACGTCCGACCAGCTGGTTGATGAGGCCGAGCGCCTGATCATGCAGATTTCTGAAGAGGGCCCCAAAACTGGCGGTCCCCAGGACGTGAATCCGCTGCTGAAGTCGGCTCTGGCCCGTATCGAGGAGCTGTTCACCTCCGGCGGTGATATCACAGGGCTGAGCACGGGCTTTGCCGATCTGGACAACATGACCTCTGGCCTCCAGCCATCCGACCTCGTTATCGTGGCCGGTCGACCGTCCATGGGTAAAACCAGTTTTGCCATGAACCTGGTGGAAAATGCCGTGTTGGGGCAGGACAAGCCGATTCTTGTGTTCAGCATGGAGATGCCGGCAGAGCAGCTGGTCATCCGAATGCTGTCCTCTATAGGCCGCATCAACCAGACCCGCATTCGCAACGGCAAGCTGGAACAGGAAGACTGGCCGAAGCTCAGCACCGCGGTTAACAAGCTCAAGGATGTGCGCTTGTTTATCGACGATACGCCGGCACTGAGCCCCACTGAGCTGCGTACCCGCGCCCGCCGGGTAGCCCGTGAGAACGGGGGCGAGTTGGGCATGATCATGGTGGACTACATGCAGCTGATGCAGATTGCCGGTTCCTCAGAGGGCCGCACCGCCGAGATCTCAGAGATCTCCCGTAACCTCAAGGCGATCGCCAAGGAATTTGCTTGCCCAATGGTCGCACTATCCCAGCTGAACCGTTCGCTGGAACAGCGGCCCAACAAGCGACCGGTCAACTCCGACCTGCGTGAGTCCGGCGCCATCGAGCAGGATGCCGACGTCATCATGTTTATCTATCGTGACGAGGTCTATAACGAGGAGTCCCCCGATAAAGGGGTCGCCGAGATTATCATCGGCAAACAGCGTAATGGCCCCATCGGGACCGCCCGGCTGGCCTTTCAGGGCGAATTTACCCGTTTTGAAAATCTGGCACGCGGTAATTACGACGAGTACTAATCCGCAAGATTCTTCCCAGTCGATACCTGGTTTTGTCAGCGCAGGCGAGTTTTTCCTAGCTACCCGGTTGTGAGCGGAGTGAAGCGCTAAGGCCTCAAGCGAACAATAAGGCCGCGTTTAAGCTCGCCTTTGGCGAAGGGGATTTCCGCGAGGACTGATCGAGTCCAGATTTTTTGCATCGCAAAAAATTGTCGAGTTCCGCAGCGGCCGCAGCCAAAGGCGAGCTTGCGGCCGTGAGCTTGGGGCCTTAGCGCTTCGCTTCGCTCACCGTGGCCGCCCTAAAAACCCGTTTGTTCGCGCAACTTCTTTAAAGCCTGCAATTGATCTTCTGGTGAGAGTGGCTCTGATTGGGATTTTTCCAGCGCCTCCGGTTCGGGCACAGTAAGCGCTTCGCCGCGCAGCACGCGGGCGCAGTACTGCTGGTAATGCTCCCGGTAAACCGGCCAGGAGGTGCGCTCGGTATTATTAGTCAGGAAAAACCAGCCACTGTCCCGTCCAGCCAGATAGACCGCGGGGTGACTCCAGGGCTGAGCTGACTTGGGTGAGGGCGCCTGACAGGCCTCGATATAGGCATCGTGCGGTGACGGCAATCCGATATCACGCAGGCCCTGCTGGCAACACTCGTGCATGCGGTTGAGCGTTGGCAAGTATTCACTGTGCTCGATAGCGTGCCTGGCGCCCTTGAGAATTTGCTCCACCGGGTAATCCGCGAGCGACTCCAGCCACAATTTCTTGATTTGCTTGAGCTGTTCGCCGTCCGGGTAGGCGGCGTAGTACTGGTTGTGATAGTTCAGCCGAAATAGCGCAAAAACCTGGTTGATAGCCTCAACATGGCCCTCCAGAGATGCCTTGTCGCGTTGCTCAGTCTGCCCAGGAGGTGTCGCTGAGGTCGTCTGCGAGGCTTCTATCCCTTGTGCGACCTGCTGAATGAGGTCCCTGCTGTCCGCCATTGTTGTTATCCGTCTGTTCCATCTGATGCCGTTTGGCCCAGTGGTATTTTACATGTTGCAGAAATTTGCTGTTCCACGATGTGTGGGCCTGGTTGCTATCTCGCCAATACATGATGAATTCTGCCAGCAGCGAACGGGCGAAAGCCTTGTCGATATGCGACATTTCCAGAATGTCATAGACGTCGTCGGAAGGCTGCCACTGCTCACTGATGCGGCGGGGCTCGGTGCTGTGCTCGAGACTGGACGAGTACCGCGCCCACTGCATTCTGATGTGCTGGATGAAGCGTGAGTTCAGCTCCTTTGGTGCGCTGCCGCGTTCACGCCAATAGAGGATAAACTCCGGTATGGCCTCGTTGATGAAAGCCTCGTCGACGCCCGCTCGCGCCATGATCTCCATCGCATCCTCACTGGGACGCCAGTGTTTGTCCAGAGGCAGGGGTGCTACTTCAAAGGATTCGGCCTTTTGTTGTTGCTGGCGCCGCCAGTTGCTCATGATGTGCTGGCGGAACTTGTTTTCCCAGGCGTGACTGGTCTCACCGCGCTCGCGCCAGTAAAAGATGAAATCTTCCAGTTGGTCCATTGCAAACTGGCGAGGTATGTTGTGGTTAAGGCCCAGTAACTGCAACATATCCTCGCTGGGCGACCAGTTGCTCGGCAAGGTGCCGGCGTTGCGGCGCGGTGCCGGTGCTGGCGGGGGTGCCACCGTGGGGGCAGGCGCTTGTCTGACGGGTTCGTTGAGCGCAAACACCAGACGCTCCTCGCTGTGCAGCGGTGGTGAGTCGATCAGCATGACGCCCTTCTCTACGAGACTACGGGAAACACGGTGCAGATCGATGGCGCTCCAAAATGGCAGGCTGCGCAACAGGTAGTCGCGCTCCACACTGAGCCAGGCGAAGCCGTCACGAGTCTGGGCGACGCGGTGCGCAAATTCGGCTTGCAAGTGCTGTAGCAGGATGGCCTCCTCCAACCCGATCGTCGCCGCCAGGCCGGGCGAAAAAACCAGCTGGCGTTCGGGGACTAGGGAGGATTCTGACATCGGTTTACCGGTAACGGGCTAGAACTCTGCTAGGATACGTTTTTTCTTCGGGGACCGAAATGGCAAAACAGAAAACAGCCTTCGTCTGCAATGATTGTGGCTCAGATTATGCCAAGTGGCAGGGGCAGTGCGGTGATTGCGGGGCCTGGAACACCATTACTGAAATTCGATTGGGGCCCGCCGGCAGCACCGGCCGAGCGCCACGTGGTGGCGGCGGCAAACGGGGCGGGTTTTCCGGCAAACTTGCCGATGCCCAGGTGCTTAAGGATATTGATTTCCAGGATCAGCCGCGCATAGCCAGTGGCGCCGAGGAATTTGACCGCGTCCTGGGTGGTGGACTGGTGCCAGGCTCCTCGATCCTGATTGGCGGTAACCCCGGTGCCGGCAAGAGCACCTTGTTACTACAAACCATGTGCCATCTGGCTTCGTCCATGGAGGCGCTCTATGTCACTGGGGAGGAGTCGCCGCAGCAGGTGGCCATGCGCGCCCAGCGGCTGGGCTTACCCACCGATAATTTGCGGCTGATGGCCGAGACCAACATAGAGGCGATAGTCGCCGCTGCCGACCAGTACAAGCCGCGGGTGCTGGTGGTCGACTCCATTCAGGTTGTGCATACCGATGATATCGCCTCGGCGCCCGGCAGCGTCTCGCAGGTGCGCGAATGCGCCGCTTATCTTACCCGCCTGGCCAAGCAGACCGGCATGGTGCTGT
>CALJFL010000083.1 GCA_938074135.1 uncultured Halieaceae bacterium
GCCAGAGCGCTGCCCGCACATTTCTCAAGCAGTGTGAGCATCGCCCCAACCTGACCCTGGAAACCGGGGCGCTCACCGAGCGCATTCTACTGGAAGACGGGCGCGCCATCGGTGTCCAGTACAGCAAATCCAAAGGCAAGAAAACAACCACCGAAATAGCCTATGCGAGTGGCGAGGTGATTCTTTGCGGTGGCGTCATCAACTCACCACAGCTTCTGGAACTATCAGGCATCGGCGACCGCGACAGGCTCACCAGCCTGGGTATATCGGTAGCCGCGGATCTGCCCGGAGTTGGCGAGAATCTGCAGGACCACCTGACTATCAACGTCATTCAGGGCCTGCAGGGTACCAACACTTTTTACGAGGAAAGCCGGCCATTAAGCCTGCTGAAAAATATCGTGCGCTTCTTCACCCAGCGCCGGGGGCTGCTCACCCATCCCGCCTCACAGGTCGGCGTATTTTTCCGTACCAACGACAAGGAAAAATTACCTGATGCGCAGGTTCACTTTGCGCCGGCCGCCGGTGAGTACGACAAGCGTGGCAACCTGAAAACCGTTGCTGGCACAACGGCGACAGTCTGTCACCTCAAACCCAAAAGCCGCGGCAGTGTGCATATCAAATCAAGCGACCCTGCACAGGCCCCGGCAATACACGCCAACTACCTGAGCGAGGAGTCCGATCGCACGGCCATGATCGCCGCCGTGCGCAAGGTTCGCGAGATGTTCGGCGCACCGGCCCTGGACCGATATCGAACGGAAGAACTGCAGCCCGGGCCCGGTGCCCAGAGCGACGAGGAGATCCTGTCGTTCATCCGCGCACACGGCGAATCGGTCTATCACCCAGTAGGCACCTGCAAGATGGGTAACGACGACATGGCTGTCGTTGATGATCGCCTGCGCGTGCGAGGAGTCCCGGGCCTGCGGGTGGCCGACGCCTCGGTCATGCCGAGGGTACCGGCTGGCAATACCCACGCGCCAACTGTGATGATCGCAGAGAAATGTGCCGACATGTTGCTTCAGGATGCCGGCATCAAGGTTCACACGCCCCAGGTCGCCAGCAAGGCGCAGGAAAAGACAACCCGACGCAAGAAAAAAGCCGTCGCAGCACAGTGAGGAATGACAGATGAACGCATCTACCAAAGAAGGCTCAGCCGCCGTCGAGCTACTCGCTGTACTCGATAACCAGCGCCGTGCATTCAAGTCCGAGGGGCCGGTAGCACTGGCAACGCGCATCGATCGGCTGGATCGTTGCATCGCCCTGCTAGTAGACCACAAGGACGAGATCTGTGTTGCTGTCGAGAAAGACTTCGGCTGCCGCTCGTCCTACGTCACCCTGATGACGGATGTGATGAACTCTGTGGGCAGTCTCAAGTTCGTTAAAAAAAATCTGAAGAAGTGGATGAAGCCCGAGAAACGGACACCATTGCTACCGATGAACTTTCTCGGCGGCAAGGCGCATGTGCACTATCAGCCAAAAGGGGTCGTCGGCATCATGACACCCTGGAATGTGCCGGTGAACATGATCTTCAGCCCACTGGCTGATGTGCTGGGAGCCGGAAACCGCGCGATGATAAAGCCCTCTGAGTTCACGCCCAACACCGCCAAGCTGATGCAGGAGCTGTTCGCCAGTTACTTCGAGGAATCGGAAATTGCAGTGGTTACCGGCGGCCCGGAAGTTGGTGCGGCATTCAGTGCACTGCCGCTGGATCACCTTATATTTACCGGCGCCACCACGATTGGCCGAATGGTTATGCGCTCTGCCGCCGAGAACATGGTCCCGGTCACCCTGGAGCTGGGCGGTAAATCACCGGTGATCGTCAGCGACGATTGCGACATTCAAATGGCCGCGGAACGCATCATCACAGGAAAGTCAATGAACGGCGGACAGCTGTGCATCAGCCCCGACTACTGTTTCGTGCCGCAAAGTCGCCTGGAAACATTCATCAACCATTGCCGCGAAACCATTGCCACACAATTCCCCACTGTGCAGGACAATCCTGATTTCGTTGCCTGCATCAACGAACGGCATTTCGAGCGAGTGAAAGGCTATATCGAGGAAGC
Organism: uncultured Halieaceae bacterium; assembly: GCA_938074135.1. Next base: position 2,061 of record CALJFL010000083.1, read on the forward strand.
GCGCGCTGCCGGTACACGTATCATCCCACTTTGCCCGGCCGGCGAAGAGACATCCTCAGCTGCCGAGCACAAACTGGCCCTGCACCTGATCGTCAATCCAGGCGATGAGCTGGCCTGCATGCAGGATGAGATTTTTGGCGCGGTAATGAATATCAAGACCTACAGTGACGTGCAGGAATGCATCGACTTCATTAACACCCGGGAACACCCGCTGGCCCTGTACTACTTCGGCAACAACGCTGATGAAAAGGACAAAGTGCTGACCGAAACCATATCAGGTGGCGTATCGGTGAATGCGGTCGCCATGCATGTCGCCTGTGACGATTTACCCTTTGGCGGCATCGGTCACAGCGGCACTGGCAATTACCGGGGCCAGGACGGCTTCAGGACATTCAGCCACGCCCGCGGGGTGTACCAGGAAGGCTGGGTCAATCTGGCCAAACTGGCTGGCACCCTGCCCCCCTACGGTGAGAAGCTGGCGAAGATGCTGGCCGGGCAGATCAAAAAATAAAACACCGCGTTCAGTGCAGCACCCGATCCGGCTCTGACACGACAATGGCCTGCAGTTTTCGGCCCAGCATGATGACGTGCCCGTGCTGCCGATTGACCCCATCGTACGTGTAGTCAAAGCGATATTGGCGCCAGACGCGCCAGCGGCCGGTCTCATCGCGGCTCAGTGAAAACCGCCTGATATGGACGCTCTGGTCGAGTAACTGGTAATCATCTTGTTTCGCGGCCCTGCCAACGGCCTGCAATGCTAGCTCGCGCACGCGAATCGCGGACAGGAAATAAAGGGCCAGCCCACCGAACAAAAAAACGACCAGCATTTCGCCCAAGGTAAAGTACACGCAGTTCTCCAGTTTCTATATAGGTGCGAAGGATACGACTCCCGCGTTCCACACGCCAGCGCGGCGTACTTTCAGTCGTCCAGAAATCGATGCACGATGGCGTTAAACAGCCGGGGTTGCTGGGCATGCAACCAATGGCCGCAATCGGCCATGATTTTTACCTCCGCCTGTGAAAACAGGCCAAGGATAATGTTCTGATGCTCAGGCAGTATATAGTCCGAGTCGGCGCCCTTGATAAACAGCACCCGCCCCGTATAGGCAATCTCCGGGACTGGAGCTTGCTGAATCGCTGCATAATTGCGCCGCAGGCCATCGAGGTTGAAACGCCAGTTGTAGGTGCCCTCCTCGCTCCGCTGCAAAGACAGCAGTAGAAACTGGATGACCTGCTCCTCGCGGATATGCGCAGCCATGAGCTCCGCCGCTTCCGACCTGGAGCGGCACATGGCCGCAGCCACGGCATCAAGGCCGGCGAATACCGCGTCATGCCGGGGCTGATAAGCCACGGGGGCGATGTCCGCGACCACCAGCGACTCTACTCGCGCGGGTTCCGACAGCGCCAGCTGCATCGCCACCTTGCCACCCAGGGAATGCCCTACATATGCCGCCTGTGGCAGGTTTCGGTCATCCATCCAGTCGGCCAGCGCACTGGCCAAGATGCTGATATCCGCTTGCTCCAGCCATTCGGAGTGGCCGTGGTTGGGCAGATCGACACTGTGCACCCGATAATTATCCTGCAGGGCGCGAGCCAGCGAACCCAGATTGCTGCCCATACCAAACAGGCCGTGAAGCAGCACGACGTCAGGGCCATCGCCGCGCACGCTATCGTGCAGTTTTACAGACATACCCGCTGTCTCCTTCGACAGATTTTGCTACCATGCGCGTCACGATAAGGAATCGGGATTCAGCATGCACTTTTTCAACCGCGCGTATCAATTAACTGCCATCATCTTTGCCACAGTTTTGTTGGCTGCCTGCAGCGGCGCTCCCAGTTACAACCCCACCGTTTACCCTTTTGAAATCGAAGAGGAACGGATGGCCAATTCCAAGGTGAAAACCGTGGTCATCCCCCATGTCAACCTGGGATCACCGTCGCGTAGCTATCTGGAAAAAGAAGCGCCGCGTATTGACGGCTATGTCAGCACCTACCTCAAGGATAACGGCTTCAAGGTGCTGCCCCAGCGTATGTTCAAGCAGCACTATAATAATGCAGTGCGAGCCTTTGGCAATCCGGTGGACCCGACCACGGGCAAAGTCAATATGAAGACCTTTTCCCAGATCATGCAAAGCGTGCGCGACCGAATGAAGGAAGAGACGCAACTGGATGCCTTCGTGTTCACCGATCTGGTCGAGTTGGAGGTGCCGTTCAGCGGCGGTTTGAAGCATATCGCCCGCTGGGACGGAGTCAGCCGCAAACCCTCACTACAGGGCCCGGGCGATGGTGTATCCGCTGATTTCGACTGGAACATGCAGGCCGCTGTCGCCTCGCTGCAAATAAGCATCTACGATATCGAACTGCAGCGCCTGTTCACCAGCCGTGGCGGCATGGACGCAACCGATGCCATAGACACACGCTCTTCCACCGGACGCTATATCCGTCGCCGCAATATCCTGGAGAACGAAAACAACATCAAAGAAGGCGTTCAGTTGGCCTTTCACCCCTTTATCGAAATGGAGAAGTGGCCGGGCAACCCCTAAGCCCGGTTCAACACTCAACTCTTGCCAAACAGCTGTTCTGCCGTGCGCAAGGCCAGCGCATGCAGGGTGAAGGTCGGGTTCACCGCCCCGCTGGAAGGAAACAAGCTGGTACCTGCGACGTAAAGATTCTCCAACTCGTGGCACCTGCCGTAAGAATCGGTCACCGACTTGGCAGGGTCGTTGCCCATAACCGTACCACCCATGATATGCATCGCAAAAGGCGATGAGGCCCACACATCGTCGGCACCACCGGCGGCAAACACCTTTTTGCCCTGTTCGATAGCGCTGCTGAGCAAAGCCTCCGAGGGCGCGGTCACGTTATGTACCGTCCTGGCCAGCGGCACCCCATTGGCATCCTTGCTGGACGACAGGGTTATCCGGTTATCGGCCAGCGCAATATCCTCTGACACACAGACCATGTTGCCTATGCGACGGGCGGCTGCTTCCATAAAGGGCTGCAACCGATCTCCAACAATATCAGGGCGGGTAGTAGCGATGCCCAGCAGGCCGTTGGGCTTCATCGCGTTGGCGATCAACCACTGGTAAGAGCCAAAGGCGCCCGGCACTGACGTCTTGTCGTCGTAATTGTCCTGGCACATGAGCTGGCCCGCGGTCGGCCCGAGGTGAGGCAAGGTGTCTTCCTTGAACAAACCATAAACCGAAGCGGCGGGATGAGTCATCAGGTAGCGGCCCAGCACACCGTTGCGATTGGACAAGCCCTGCGGGTGCTTATCGCTCACTGAAGCCAGCAGCAGGCGTGCGCTCTGCACGGCAAAGGCTGCAACTACCACGGTATCAGCCATGACCTGCAACGTGGCGCCGGAAGCGTCAATGTACTCGACACCCGTTGCACGCTGCCCATTGTCGTCATGGAGAATCCGTGTCACCTGCGCCCGATTGCGAATCTCGGCCCCGGCTTGCAGAGCCCAACCCAGGTAGGTCACCAGGGGATTGGCCAGCGCACCAATGGGGCAACCGGCGTCGCACCAGCCATCGTACAGACAACCGCTACGCCCCTTATATTCGCGCGTATTAATGGCCAAGGGGATCGCCGATGTTCGTAAACCCAGCGCCTCAAAGCCTTTGCGGATAACCTCACCCTGGGCAAACACCGGGACCGCCGGCAGCGGATAGGGCTCGCCCGCCGGCCGCCAGGTTTCACCCTCGGCGTCACCGCTCAAGCCGACTTCAGCCTGAACTTTATCGTAGTAGGGACGCAGATCGTCGTAGCCTATGGGCCAATCCAGCCCCACCTCGTAGCGGGAAGCGACGTCGAAGTCTGCCTCGTGCAGCCGTGGCCAGACACCATAGTGATGCAGGGCACTGCCGCCGGTACCCCAGCCGGCATTGAAGACATGGCCAACCTTGAAGTTACCCTCTTCCTCCACATGCGGCCCGGACCACTTGAGTTTGCGCGCCCAGATTTGCGAGCTGGCCAGGTCATCCAGCTGTCGTGCGGGGCCGGCCTCCAGCAGCAGCACGCGTTTGCCAGCACGGGTTGCCCGCTCCGCTATTACACCGCCGGCGGCTCCCGCACCTACCACCACGACATCATAGGCTTCCTTAGCAGCAATCTTGACCATAGCGACTACCAGCTCGATTCGGGTTTGATGTGGGCCATATAAGGCATGCCAACACTGGCGAAGCCCTGTTCGGTACCGTAAACCACGTCACAGGCATCGGCGCGCAGCACGAAAGTGAAAAACCCTGCCGGTGGCCCCTGCCAGCCGTCCGGATCGGGACCACTGATAGCAGTGAGTAACTGTCCGGTCTGCTCACTACTGAGCTTGTCCCAGCCCGCACCATGGGTCTGACGAGCCAGGGTATCTGCCGCCGCCAGCGCGCTCTGATAGAAGCTGCGAAAGCCCTCGGCAGGCACCCCGAGGTACTTGAGCATCAACAGGCAATCTTCCTGGCTGGCGGCTAACTGATTATCGACAAAATGGGCGACACCGGCGCTGCGTGCACCGGGCACAAGGGCCTCGGCAATGCTTTCCAGCGTGGCGCTCTCGGTCGCACTGAGCACCTGGAGCGCCAGCTTTTCTGCATACGCCTGCTCAGGGCTGAGCAATAGCGTCCGGGCACCCACGGTGAATGACAGCAGTAGGCCACTGCGCTGAAGAAATTGCCGGCGGCTGCTGCTCAACGTCATCGCACTGGCTCGCGCAAGCCCTTTTTCTCCAGCCTGGGTATCACCTCGTCGCGGAAATAGGGAAACTCCTCGGCATAGTCGACAAAGGCCAGGGTGCTTCCGGCAATACCGGTCGCGCTGATTTTTTCCAGCTCGTCGGCAATATGATCCGGCGTACCTACCAGTGGATAACCGCCATGGCCGGCGGCGAATCGGTCGCGAAAGTTAGCCAGCGCCTCCGGGGTAAAGGATTGAGCGTGCATACCCTGCAACTTCATCAGGTAGTCCACAGCCTCCCAGTCGGCATTCTGGTTAGCGTAGTAGTCGAGATAGTCCTCGGCTTCTTGCTGGGTTGGCCGGCAGACAATAGTGCAAAACGTCATCACTCCGACATCGCGATTAACCGCAGCAGATTTCTGTCGCACATCCGCCACGACTTCTGCAGCCTGGTCAAGATCGAACACCGGGGTATACAGGTAGTCGGCATTGCGCATCGCAAACTTACGCCCTTCTTCCGAGGCCGCCGCATTCAGTATGGGCACATGTGACTGCACCGGTTTAGGGTTGCCGTAGATGCCGGTGCCGTTGAAATATTTGCCATCCCAGTCGAAGGGTTCATCGTCCGTCCAGATCTTCTGGACGTAATCGAACCATTCCTGGGCGCGGGCGTAGCGTTCGGCATGATCCGCCGGCAGATCGACACCGAAAGCGTCGTATTCGGGCTTGTTCCAACCCGCGACCACGTTCAGGCCTATGCGCCCCTGCCCCAACTGATCGAGCGTCGCCAGCTGCTTGGCGGTAACAATTGGATGATTGAATGCGGTATGCACCGTGGCGAACACCTGGATATTGGTCGAGTGCGCCAACAGTCCAGCCGCCCAGGTCACCGTCTCCAGTACACCACCATGGAAATCCGTTTCACCGCCGTAGCCGATCCAGCGGGCAATCGGTAGCATGAATTCGAGGCCTGCCTCGTCACATATCTTGACCAGCCGGATATTGTTTTCCCAACTGTTATCCCAGCGCTCTTCCACCTTGGTAACGGCCATACCGCCAGAGCAATTGGAAGAGAAAATACCCAGTTTGAATTTATTGTTACTTTGCATGGATTAGCCCCGATTTACCCGGGCGGCCCCGAGCCGGAACCACCACTTATTGCTGACGGTCGCGCCAGAGTCTAGAAATTTTAGACCTAAACTATTTCTTCAGCAAGCGCTTTGTCCGTCGACTGGCCAGGTCGAAGGTGCCGCCACTGGACAACAGGCGCCACAGCGGCTTACAGGATAGAACTGTCGAGGGTGACATCGGCCCTGGCCCAGATGTTATCGAAACGCGTCCTGGCAGCTGCGGCCTGTTCCGTTTTGCCCTGTGCTTCGAGACTGAGCGCCAGCCCGAACAACGACCAGCCATTGCGTGGGTACTGGGCCAGGTCACTTCTGTAAACCGCTTCAGCCCCTGCGTAGTCCCCCGCTTGCAGCATGGCATGGCCCAGCGACTGTCGCGTTGGGTAATACCAGAATGGCGGTTCGGTGTAAGGCAGTGCGTCCTGCCCATCAACAGCGGCAGAGAAAGCCTCGATAGCACCAGGGTAATCTTCGCCTGCAAGCGCCAACTCGCCCTCCGCCAACTGTTGGGCGATCGTCAGAATCTGGCTGGCGGGGTAATCATTGCCATCAAGAAACCAGATCGACTCGTTAGCCATCAATGGCTTCATCGACGCAAGCTCTGATTGCGCTGCTTCGAGCTCACCGCGGCGGACAAAGGCGATTGCCCTGGCGTAATGCCAGATGGCATTGGAGTACTTCAGCTCCTGCGGCGGTTGCGGTTCGAGCAGGATTTCGTCCCAGCGCGCAAACCGTACCAGTGACAATAGCGGTATGGTCTGGAAAAACTCTACCGTCGGAAATTCCTTGATTTGCTCAAGCCTGACATTACTCGCGACTTTGCGCCCGGCTGCCATTGCGATCTCGCTGCGCCCTTCCATACTCGCTGAGGCCCACAGGAAATGAATGTTATGCGGATAGTAAAGCGCGGGATAAAACCCCTGGGCATTGCACTGGGCAATATAATCCTCGTCAACCTTGGCCGCGCGAACATTCGCTTCCGAGGCATCGTAATAGCGCCCCACCCGCCAGTAGATATGCGACGGCATGTGCACGAGGTGGCCTGAACCGGGCACCAGATCGGCGAGTTTGTCGGCCGCGTCCTCGGCACGACCCGGGTTGGAAGAGGCCTCCACCGCATGAATATAAAGGTGCAGAGCGAGCGGGTGACGAGGGTTGCGCGCCATCACTGTCTCAAGCGCACCGATAATTTCACTGGTTTGAGGCTTCGGGTTTTCAGCGTCCAGCCAGTAATCCCACGGCATCGTATTCATTAAAGCCTCGGCAAACAGGGCCTGTATATCGTCATCATCCGGGTATTTTGCGGCGAGCTCGCGCATCGCCTGTGCGTAGGCCACATCAAGCGGCTCGCGCTCACTGTTAACGTCCCCGTTGTAGCGCCGCGCCTGGGCAGCAATAAGGCCTTGCTCACGTTCGCTGGCCTTTGCCGCCAGTGACTGTGCTTTGCCGATAGCCGCGAAGGCGGACTCGCGATCGGCCGGCATCATGATCGCCTTTCCCTTGCTCGTGACATTGATATTGGGTCCGGTGGCCAGGGCTTCACCCCAGAAACACATGGCACACTCTGGATCCAGTCGCTGGGCAGCCTTGAAAGCACGTATCGCCTCGGCATGATTGAAACCGGACGCCATGATCATGCCCTGGTTGAAGTAACGCTGAGCCCAGGGATCGGCTGTTGTAATCGGATGATTGAAATCGCCCAAGCCGCCGAGCAATGGCGCCTGTGCCCGCGCCACCACCGCGGCCTGCTCATCAATCGGAGGACTTGTGTCAGTCGCTGCCTCAGGGGCAGGAATGTGTTCCGGGGGCGACTTATCGCTACTGCACGCGGCCAGAACAAGGGTTAACAACAGGTAAGTTACTGTGCGAAACATAGGTGACCTCCCAGCAAGCGCAGCCAACAAGTGCGCTACAGTGGATGTAACCTTGAAGCCTAGTTCAGCTCTGGAGTTTGCGCAAAGTGACTCAGGCCAGGACTTCCAGACCGCGCTCGATACACCACATCGCCGACAAGGCGCCAAGCACATAGACTGGCACAGGCCACAGCCGATCCTGCCAGGGCGCCAGCGGACGGCGAACCAGCAGCCACAGGGCCATCACGGCAACAATGAACGCAATCTGGCCAATCTCGATACCCACGTTGAAGAACAGCAGGGCTAACGGCACGTTGTCTTGCGGCAAGCCTGTTTCCGCCAGGGCTCCGGCGAACCCCATGCCGTGGAGAAGACCAAAGCCACCGGCCAGCCACCAGGGGTTGCGCCAAAGCAGGTCATTCCGTTGTTTGCGGGTCAACTCAACGGCGAGCACGAAAATGCTCAAAGCGATGGTGAACTCCACCAGTGCCACCGGGTAGTCAAAAAAGCCAAGGGTCACCAGAGACAGGGTAATACTGTGGCCAACAGTGAAAGCGGTAATGGTCCACAACAAGCGCGTGCCACCGCCAACCAGTAGCAGTAAGCCAAACACAAACAGCAGGTGATCAATGCCACCCCAGATGTGTTCCATGCCCAGCAGCGAATAATCGCCCATAACCTCGCCAGCACCGGGCTCCTCGGGCACGACAAATTCGGCTTGCTCGGTATTCAGCACTTCCTGATAACTACGGCCGTCGAGCAGAGTGATCATTACCATGGCCGAAGCCTGGTTGGCACCCAGCCCCGCAACTCCCAGCGTTTGCCCGACCAATCCAGACTCACCGAATTGGCAGCTTAACTGCCAACTACTGACCTTGCCGGTGCCTTCCAGCTGCGCCGGAGTGGCGTTACTGACGACACATTCATCGGGCCAGGTCGGCCGCAAAGGTATATTGCTGGTGCCTTGCGCCGGCGTTTTCCAGACCATGTTGTACTGTCCGGAACCGGTTTCTATAACCTTTAACAGCGAGGGCGCAAAGCGGTGGGCGCTGGCGTTGTGTGCAAAGAGCACCACCAGCAATAACAGTAGCAATCGACCGGTCCAGCTGATCATGATCGCACCTCAAACTGCTGGCGCAGGGCCACAATCGCTTCGCGCAGGGCCGTCGCTCTGGCCCTCGAGTCGAGATCGCGCACAAGACGCTGCCTTACTTCTTCGAGTGTAGCGTCACGGGCAGGCTCGACCGCTTCAACCCAAACGTAGTGCATACCGTAAGTGGAGCGTATCGGGCCCAGCCAGTGACCCGCCGCTGGTCCGGCCTCCTCGAGATTCTTGACGAAGGCGGCGCCAAAGTGGCGAGCGAGTTGATCGGGGGAAAGGCTGGCGAATTCATAACCTGGAAGGAATGGCGAACTGAGCTCCCTTGCCTGGCGTGGATCAAGATTATCGGCATTTATAGCCGCGATGACATCGGGAATCTCACCCTCACGATCACGCGAGAAATAAATGTGCGCAATGGTGTAGCGCGGCGGCAAACGCAGCTCATCGCGGCGCTGGTCAAACTCGGCTGCCAGGTCCTGTTCGGTCACAGTTGCCGGCGGATTGCCGGCCAGCAGTAATTGTTCCATCACCTGTATCAGACGCCGTTTGACCACCTCATCGCCGAGGTGGAGGCGCATCTCCAGGGCTTGCTCATAGAGCTCCTCGTCACTCTTGCCCTCGGCCATTTGCAGGAAGTTCATGTTGCGCAGCAGACGCTGATAAATCACCGTGTCATAGAGGTGCAATTCGTATTCCAGAGCGCGCTGAAACAACATATCGCGATCAAGCTCAGACTCTACCAACCTGGCCAGCTGTACCTCGTTAGGCAAGCGACCCGTGGTCGAAAACCACTGCTGCTGCAGCGCCTCGATACGAGCGTCAGGCAGAGGTCCGACAACAGGTTTGGGCTCAGGGAAAAGCTGCTGCTGCAGTTCGAAGAGCAAAAAGCCCAACAATAGAAAGTGTATCCACGGCTTCTTCAGCCATGACAACCAACGCATGGTTTACGCTCCGTGTTGCGGTAGTAGAGGGTGTAGCAAAAAATCAATTCTCGTAATTGGCTTTGCGTTTTTCCATCTGGGCCTGCATCCCGGCCTGCAAGTCCCGCTCACTGAGCATGCCAGCGTTCCAGGTAGCGATGTGATCCAGACCATCGGCGACCGTGTGATCGCGGCTATACAGCAACATATTCTTGGTACCGCGCACTGCCAATGGCGATTTTGAAGCAATATTGCGCGCGATCGCCGTGACTTCGCGCAGCATCGAATCCCGGTTCTCGAATACGCGGTTCACAAAGCCGACTTCGCGCGCCTCTTCGGCATCCATGTTGCGGCCTGTGTAGGCCAGCTCGCGGGCAACACCGTCGGGAATTATTTTCGGCAAGCGTTGCAGCGTGCCCACATCAGCGGTCATACCCAGGTCGATTTCACGGATGGAAAAAAATGCGTCCTCAGTTGCATAGCGCATATCGCAGCAGCAAGTCAGATCGACACCACCCCCGATGCAGGTGTAGTGAATCGCAGCCAGCACCGGCTTGCGACACTTCTCTATCGCAGTCAGGTTATCCTGCAGCCGCAAAACATTCTGCCGAAAGGCCTCTGCCCGGCGCGCCCGATCCGGTGAGTCACTGATCAAATCACCAAACATTGCCAGGTCCAGCCCGGCGCAAAAATGTTTGCCGTTGCCAGCCAGTATGACAGCCCTGACATCGGGCTCGCTGTCACACCATTCGAAACATTGCTGCAACTCGGTCCACATAGCTGCACTCATCGAATTGGCTTTGTCGGGTCGATCGAGATAGACGGTCGCCACCTGCTGTTCAAGTTCCAAGGCCAGTGTCTGGTACTCAGGGATCATATTTTTATCTCCTGTATGGTTATCTGGTTACCACTGCGATACGAAGTTCGCAGCTGAAAGTTCGGGTAGCGGCTTGGCTTTACCCTGCCGCGTACCCAGGTAAATAAATCCAACAATTTCCTCGCTCTGATCCAACCCCAGCTCTGTCATCAGGTTGCGATCAAATGCTGCATCACCCGTACGCCAGATGCCGGCGTAGCCCTGAGCTTCGGCAGCAAGCAGCAGTGCGTGAGCAGCACAGCCGGCCGACAAACGCTGTTCAATCGGCGGTACTTTCGGGTGTTCACTGATGCGTGCGACAGCCACGATCAGTACCGGGGCACGTAAGGGCGAATTGCGCGCCTTGGTTCTAGCCGCCTCATCCGCCTCTGGCTTGCGCAGCAAGAGGCAGCGCTCAAGCAACTTGCCAAAGTCGTGGCGACGCTCACCGGTGATTGTTATGAATCGCCAGGGCCGTAACCAAGCGTGATCAGGCGCACGCAGGGCGGCTTCGTAAATCCCCTCTAGCTCCAGCTCGCTGGGACCAGGGTCGGTCAGTTTGGGCGCTGAGTTCCTCTGCTGCAGGAAACGCAGTATTTCAGTCATATGCTGTTACATCTGGCTGGCAACGGGCCGCATGATAACAGTAATTCCACGGCTTTCGCAGGCGATCTTTATTACTCTCAGGCACTTGCGATGCCCTGCCCCACAAGGATATTCATAAAACCCTCATCGCCGGGACAGCCGTCCACGTTATCGCACCAAACTGCCAGTTCCTCTGCGGATGTGGCAGCGAGAACATGTTCAATATGGTCAACGATCCAGAAGGGCTGCTCAAGTTGCGCCAGGCAATCGATTAACTCCCGCCCCGAGGCCCCGGCCTGACGGAGCGACAAGGGGGTGAGCTCGACAATTATCTGCGGGGGGGCGTCGAGTTTCTGCAGGTACGGCATCAAACCTGCCACTACCGCGTACTCACTGCCCTGGGTATCTATCTTCAGCAGATCAACTCGCAATGTCCTCGGGCCAAGATAATCACCGCCATTGAGCAAGCTGATCGAATGGCTGCGACGGGTACCGCTGATGTCAAATATCTGGTGATCGCCAAGGTTGTCCTCGCTCAGGTACAGCGTGCCGCGCCCGTCGTGTTGTGCAAGCGCCCCGTGCACTGCGCAGACCCGCTGGTCGACGCCGTTGGCCAGACAGTTGGCCTGCAATAAGGCAAAGTTGTCCGGGTCTGGTTCAAAAGCAAATACACGACCACGATCGCCCACCCTGGCGGCCGCAAGCACGGTGAAGTAACCCAGGTTAGCCCCGACATCGACAAATACATCACCCGGCTGCAAGAGATCCAGCAGCAAGCTGGTCTCGAAAGGCTCCCATATACCCGTTTCGCCTAGCCGCTGTGATATCACCTTGTCGCGACTGTCGTGCACTTGCAAGCGCAGGGACTCGTCGAGGCCTGGAATACTGAGGGGGATGGTGGTTACCGTAGACACGGATCACATACAGGCGGCGAGAGTCTGCCGCAGTCGCTGCTAGCGCGCGAGCGGCAAACTCATGCCTGGGTCATCAGGCTGCCCGCCGCGCCCTCGTTCGTGGGGGTGTTTTGGTCGCCTTGGGCGCTGCGGTTTTCTTGGCCGACCTGCCACGACTGGCCTTGCTCTTGGCCTTCGCCTTGGGCTTGGGCTTGGCTTTGGCCTTGGCTTTTTTTGGCTTTTCAAGCTTGCTGGATGGCTGCGATGCTGCGATACGCATCGCCTCACGGTCAGCGCGGGTCGGCGGTGGCCGGCGACGCGATGCCCGCGGGCGGTGATAGTCGCTATCGTCCGGCTTTAGATCACCGTATTCAAAGCGGTGCAGAATCTCTTCCATGGTTCGGGAAATCTTTGTGCATAAACGCATGGACTCAACGGCCGGGAAGGCTGAGTGCTCTCCCCCCTCCATCAGGTCGACCAATTCTTTTTCCGACAGGTGAGAAAGAATCTTTGCGGGGTTATACCAGCCGAAGCTGGGCACAATATTGATATCGCCACTGTACTCCTGATCCATTAACGCGTGGATACCATTGAGCAGCATGTTGAATCTGGGCCAGTTGTCGCCCTGTTTCTGGGCTATCCCACGGTAGAAATTAAGCACCTCACGGCCCACCCCAATGCCGAGACTACCCAGCGCCGCTGCCAACCTGCCGCGCTCCTTGTCATTGCTCAGGAACGGGGTGGCAATAGGATTAACCATGCTCACAATATAGTGGTTAGTGCTATAGAGCCTGGATAGCCGCTTGGCAGGCAGGTCGTCAGCGATAGACCCGTCGACCCATTTGCGAGTCGGCAGATAGGGCTGCGCCTCGCCGTGTACATTCTTGGCCATCAGCATCACTGGTGGGAACACGCCCGGTACCGCACAGGATGCCATCACGGCAGACCGGATATAGACGTTGGGAGAGGTAATGGCGTTCAAAAGGCGAGAGCGCTGATGGGGCTCCGCCGGCGCGACGGTGATACTGATCTGCCGGCCGGTTTTTTCGTAAGCCTCCTGAAAGGTCATATCGGGCACAAGCCGGGCGATAATACCCTCGAGGTCACCGACATCAATCTGCGGATTGGACCCAAAGAACATCCGCGAGAAAACGCTCGCCTCACGCTCAGCCTCGAAATGGACATTGGCCGGATCATAAAAGTGCTCGAGCTCCTGCTCGGTATGTGTGCCCACCACCCCGGCGACAATTGATCCGGCACTGGAGCCGGAAATCACGCGTGGCAGCAAGTTCTGCTCAAGCAGTGTTTTGACCACACCCATGTGGTAGAAACCAAGGACCCCGCCGCCGCTTAGCATCAGCGCCGAACGACCAAAACAGATATTGGCGCGGTAAAAGAAATCCATTTTATCCTGCGCGCTAATGTCTTCCGCCGGCAACTCAGCCAGCAGTCGCAGCGAATCGTCAATCTCGTCGATGTACTGCTCTATCAGTCGCTTGGTGCCAAACTTGGCACGACGGTAGAGGCTGCTACGGCCCATGCCGCCCATGTTTCCATGTATACCCTCGTTCAGCGTGAACAACAGGCCCTGGTAGTCGTGGCGAGAACGCAGGCTGCGCAAGCGGTCCAGACGCAAGCGAATCTGGGAGTAATCATATTGGCTGCTCTGATCAACCTCGCGCCAGCGTTTCTGCCCGGAGACCTCGTCGTGATCCTGTGCCAGTTGGCGCCACTCTTCGTAGCTGGTGCACTGGTCCATCTGGCGTTGCAGTTTCTTCAATTTCCGTGATTCTCTCAACGACTTACCTCTTCTTTGCATGTAGCGATATGACACATCCTGCTAGGATAAATCATGTTACTCGCCGCGCCCAGCGGTTTGTTTTCAGCGCTAACATGAGACCTTGATCCGCGTCAACGTCTGCTCACTTTTTGATCGCCGCCAGTCGTCGCACGCGAAGCCGTGTCGATAGGTGCAAGCACCGCCCAAAGCACCTAGAATAGGGACTGACGAGTCCATTGCCTGGGCTCTCCACTCATTGGGTACAAGAGAGAACGCATTTGCGCGCTTATCTGACCGTCGCAGTCCTGTTACTTCTGATTTTCGGCGGCATAGCCACCTTCCTGTTCGGTAAGTTCTCCATGCTCGCAGGCATGGATTTCACCCCGCCACCGGTTACCGTGGCCGCCGCCACCGCACGCGAGGACGTCTGGGAAACCGAGCTGGAAGCGGTGGGAACAATTCGCGCCACTCGCGGCGTGGAATTAAGCGCCGAAACCAGCGGTGAAATTATCGCTATCTCGGCCAACTCCGGAGATTCAGTGACGGCTGGCGACCTCATTGTCACCCTTAACGACAGCGTGGAGCGGGCCAGTCGTGAACGGCAAATTGCCAACCTCGAATTGGCCAGGCTGTTATTCGAACGCGACGCCAGCCTGGTCAAGCAAAAATCCATTCCACAAAGCCAATACGATCGATCAAAGGCAGACCTGGATAGCGCCATTGCAACCCTGGCCGAGACAGATGCAAGACTGGACAACAAGCGCATCGTGGCACCCTTCAGCGGCACTGTCGGCATCATCCAGGTGAAGGTGGGTGACTATATTGAATCTGGCACATCCATCACCACCTTGCAGGACCTGACCGAACTGGAAGTGGATTTCTCAGTGCCTGCCCGCCATTTTCCCAGACTGCGCAAGGGGCAGGAAATCGACGTGCTTACGGCGGCATACCCCGACGCTGTGTTCACCGCGAGTCTGGAAGCGGTCGACGCGGAAGTTAACGCCAATACCCGCAACCTGATGCTGCGCGCCAAACTCGCTCCCGGCAGCGGACTACTGCCGGGAATGTTCGCCAGACTCAACATCAATCTTGGCATCGACAGAGCCGTAGTCACGGTCCCAGAAACAGCCGTCTCCTTTTCACTGCAAGGCGATACCATATACATCATCCGCGAGTCTGACGGTGTCCTGGTTGCCGAACCCCGTATCGTCAAAAGTGGGCCTGCCCGCAATGGTCGGGTGGCCATACTCGATGGCGTCAAGGCAGGCGACCGAATAGTAACGGTTGGTCAAAACAAGCTGTATCGCGGCGCCCGAATTGAACTCGACGATACCGTGTACTTCTAGTCGTGGTATTCACCGATCATTTCATCAAGCGACCGGTATTGGCAATTGTCGTCAGCGCTTTGATTTTCATGCTCGGGGCAGCCTCTCTGGGCAATGTCCAGGTGCGCCAGTTTCCTGAGCTGGAGCGCAGCATCATAACGGTACATACCGTCTATCGCGGTGCCAGCGCCAGAACCATTCAGAGTTTTGTGACCACGCCGCTGCAGACCCGTATCGCCGGTGCCCGGGGCATTGAATATGTAAGCTCCAAGAGTAACCCCAGCATTTCAGAAATCGAGATTCATGTCCGCCTGGGTGAAGACAGCAGTGCGGTGTTGTCCGAGGTTATGGCCAAAGTCAACGAAGCTCGAGAAATACTGCCGCGGGATATCGAAGATCCGGTGATTACCACTGCCGCCGGTGGCGACGCGCTGATGTATATTGCGTTTTACAGTGATGAGATGAGCACCTCTTACCTCAGCGACTATCTGGCACGCAGCGTACAGCCGGAAATCGCCACCCTGCCCGGCGTGGGCAGTGCCGAGGTCTTCGGTAGATATCCCGCCATGCGAGTCTGGCTGGACCCTGTGCGCATGGCCGCTTTCGGCGTAACCGCCACCGACGCCAGTGCCGCAATACGCCGCGAGAACTTTATCACCACCGCCGGCGGGACGGAGGGCGAACTGGTCAGAGCCTCGGTAGACGCCCGCACTGACGCGGTATCACCGGCCGAGTTCAAAGCCCTGATCGTCCGTCAGGAAGGCGACGAGTCCGTTCGTCTTGGCGATATCGCTGATATCGAACTGTCGTCAGAGGATTTACAATTCCGTGTCTTTTCCAGCGGTCGCCCTGCAGTCTATCTCGCCATCACGGGAACACCCGACTCCAACCCGCTGGACGTAGCTCGCGAGGTACGCCAGGTCCTGCCGCGCATCGAAGCTGCGCTACCGGCTGACGTCCAGATGTTCCTCGATCTGGATGGCTCCGTACCAATTCAGGGTGCGCTGGACGAGGTGGTCACGACACTGCTGGAAGCTGCACTGATTGTTATTTTGGTGATCTACCTTTTCCTGGGTTCTTTGCGCGTGGTGCTGATACCCCTGGTCGCTATACCCTTGTCGCTGATTGGTGTGGTTTTCATTATTCAGGTTATGGGGTTCTCACTAAACCTGCTGACCCTGCTGGCCATGGTCATTGCCATCGGGTTGGTCGTCGATGATGCAATCGTCGTGGTGGAGAATGTCCATCGACATATAGAGCATGGCGAGTCACCAATGCAGGCGGCATCCAACGGCGCACGCGAGGTCGCGATGCCCGTCATCGCCATGACGCTTACGCTGGCAGCAGTGTTCACGCCAATCGCCTTCGTCAGCGGATTGACGGGGGCATTGTTTACCGAGTTTGCCCTGACGCTGGCGGGCGCGGTTATCGTGTCTGGCATTGTGGCACTCACACTGAGCCCGATGATGTGTTCACGTGTCTTGAAAGATCACAGCGGCCAGGGACGCTTTGCCGACTGGCTGGACAGTAAATTCGACGCCCTCATGAGTGTCTACCGCCGACTATTAGCTCACTGCCTGGATAATCGCGGTGCTGTACTGCTTTTTGGTGGCACCATTTTAGTCAGTATTCCGCTGCTGTTCGCCCTGGCCCAGAGCGAGCTGGCACCGGAAGAAGACAGCGGCCTCATGTACCTGATTGCCACTCCCCCAAAGCACGCAAACCTCGATTACATCGTTTATTTTCTGGACCAGGTTGTCGACGTCTGGCAGGAATCACCCGAGGCCAATCACTCTTTCCAGGTAGCATCCCCGGACTTTAACTTCGGCGGTATTATTCTCTCGCCTTGGGAAGAGCGGGAGCGCACCCAGAAAGAGGTGCAGACCGAAATACAATCGAAATTCGGCAGAATAGCCGGGCTCGAGGTGTTCGCATTCGCCGAGCCGTCGCTACCGGGCTCGGATGCAGGATTACCGGTCAGCTTTGTCGTCGCGTCGACAACCGATTACGCCTCGGTGATCGCTGTCGCGGATGAACTATTGAAAGAGGCAAGGGAATCAGGGCTATTTATTTTCGTTACCCAGACATTAAGGTTCGATCGCCCCGAAGTCGTCGTGGACATTGATCGCGAGCGTGCGGCACGATTGGGTATCTCCATGCAGGACCTCGGAGAAACACTGGCCATAATGCTCGGCGAGGCCGAGACCAACCGCTTCAATCTGGAGGGTCGCAGCTACAAGGTGATTCCCCAGGCATCCCGCGATTTTCGCCTGACCAAGGAAGAACTGGAAAAGTACTACGTGCGCACCTCCAGCAACGAACTGGTACCCATGTCTGCGGTCATTACGCTGAGCTCGAAAGTGGAACCCAACGAACTGACCCAGTATCAACAACTCAACAGCACAACGATTCAGGGCATGATGATGCCGCCGAACAGCCTTGCCAAGGGCCTGGACTTCCTGCGCGACAAGCTGGCCGAGATAGCACCACCCAGTTTTCGCGACGGCTATACCGGTATGTCGCGGCAGTACGTTCGCGAAACAGGCTCCTTTCCGATCCTGTTTGGCCTGTCTCTGACGCTGATATTTCTGGTCTTGTCAGCACAGTTCAACAGTTTCCGAGACCCGCTGGTCGTCCTGGTATCGGTGCCTCTTTCAATTTTTGGGGCGATGGTACCTATCGCACTGGGGTTCACCACGCTCAATATTTACACGCAAATAGGACTGTTGACCCTTATCGGCCTGATCAGCAAGCACGGCATACTGATCGTGGAGTTCGCCAACAATATGGTGCTGGCCGGTTTGGATCGTCGTCATGCTGTACAGGAAGCCGCCGCCCTGCGTCTGCGGCCGATATTGATGACTACCTTTGCCACCGTGCTGGGCGTTTGGCCCCTGCTGATTGCCAGCGGCGCCGGAGCCAATAGTCGGTTCAGCATAGGGCTAATTATCACGGCCGGCATGCTTGTCGGGACGCTGTTTACCCTGTTCGTACTGCCAATATTCTACCTGCCCTTTCGCAAGGAAGCCGCGTCAGTAGACCTTCCCCCCCTGCAACCGGGCGAGTCGGCACTGGAGCCCCCTCCCCGTTCAGCCTGACCCGGTGGCAATGTTTGCCTCGACGCCATTCCCGCACGGATCCTTACAGAACACCTGCGAAATACCGTAGGTCGGTATCTCCCTGACCGAGTATTCCACACCCAATGCATCGAGTCTGGCGATATAGCCATCGTAATCCAGCACCTCAAAGGCAATATGATCGAGATAGTAAGGCTTGTCCGCGGGATAGTGATGGTCACTTTCCATCAAGTGAATAATCGGTTTGCCATCACCGTAGAGCCAATAGCCAGGCACTCCGAAATCCGGCCTGGGTCCGTCTTCCAGTTCCAGCGCTCGGCAATAAAAATCGCGGACACTGGCCAGCAGGTCGGCGGGAGCCGCTATGTTGATATGGTCGATTCGCATGCTATTCCCTCTTTGCTATGAGAACTCCACATTAGCCCAGCGCGACCCGCTCTGCCAGTGAGGCCTGCGGGAGTGGCCTGGCGAGAGGCCAAGCTATGAATATCAAACCAGAATGACGTATCATCACGGCAGAATCGGCACCAGATAAAGGCTAATCATGAAACCGGAAGTTCTCGCTATTTTGGCGATATATGGTTTGTTCATCATCGCGGAAATCATCTTTACCCGCTTTTTCAACAAACCGGCGCAGGTGCCAGGCGATGGTATTGTCGAATCTACCAGCACGGTAGTACTGCTGCTGGTCACGCAACCCTTTATCATTGCAACCACCAGCGCACTCGGCCTGTACTTGTTCCCCGATTACCAGAACGCGTTGGCCGGTATACCGGTGATCGCGGGCGTGCTCCTGTTGCTGGTATTCGACGACATGATGCAATACTGGTGGCATCGCCTTTCGCATACGATCCCTTGGTTATACAAACTGCACAGGCCGCACCATAATGCAGGCTACATGAGTGTCAGGCTGGTTTACCGTAACAACCTGTTCTACTACCTGATGATGCCCGGTATCTGGTTTTCCGGGATTCTCATCTATATGGGGCTGGGCTGGATCTACGCCTTCTACCTGGTGGTCAAACTGACCGTGATTATCGGCGCTCACTGCGACATCGCCTGGGATCGTCCGCTGTACAAAATAAAGGCACTCTCTCCGCTTATGTGGCTGGTGGAGAGAACCATCAGTACGCCTGCTACCCACCATGCTCACCACGGCAAATACAAGGCTGACGGAATCACCAACTACAAAGGCAACTACGGCAACCTGCTGTTTTTCTGGGATGTACTGTTCGGCACCGCCAAAATTACCCGACAATACCCGAAAGAATTCGGCGTGGAGAACCTGCCCGACACGTCAGTCGCTGAGCAGTTGCTATGGCCGCTGATATCCACCAGTGAAATGCCCAGAGAGAGCTCGGAGCCAAGTTCATGAACAAAACAGTAATAACGGGCATTGCCGCCGTGCTGGCTTTGTCAGTTATCAGCTACCTGATGTACGACAAATTCGGTGAGCCCGACCTGATGCAACGCGGTGCAATGATTCACCGGGCTCTGGACACCAACGCCGATGGCAAACTCGATGCCCAGGAGATCGAGGCCGCTACTGAACGACTAAAGGCGCTGGACGATGATAAGGACGGCGCACTGTCCGCCGAAGAACTCAATATCGACTGGAACTAGCCCGGCAGGCCCAACAAACCCCGACCCGGAATCGCCTGCAACAACCGGCGCGTGTAATCCTCCCGGGGGTTGCTGAACAACTCTTCACCGCTGCCCTGCTCTACCAACTCACCCTTGTAGAGCACCAGGATGCGGTCGGCAATATGCTGAACCACGGCCAGGTCGTGGGACACAAACAGCATGGTCAATCCATATTCCCGACCCAACTGCGCCATCAGTTCCAGAATCTGGGCCTGGATAGTCACATCCAGCGCAGACACCGGTTCATCAGCCACCACAAACTCGGGGCGCGTCGCCAGGGCACGACCAATGGCAATGCGCTGGCGCTGCCCGCCTGAGAACTCATGCGGATACTTGCGCACGAAAGCCCGGGCCAGCCCAACGTCGTCCATCAGCTTGAGCACTCCCTCGCTAACCGACTTGCGGTTCTCGATGCCGTGCAGCAGTAACGGCTCTGCGAGTGTATCGAATACAGTCATGCGTGGATTGAGTGAGGCAAAGGGGTCCTGGAAGATCATCTGCATGCGACGGCGCATGGTTTTTAGCTCGTTGCCCGCCAGCGACGTGAGGTCGGTACCGTCAAAATCGATATGCCCGGAGGTGATAGGTACCAGGCGCAGGATCGAGCGCCCTATCGTGGATTTGCCGCTGCCCGATTCACCCACCAGCCCCAGCACCTCACCCCGGTGTACGTCGAAACTGACGTCATTGACCGCCTTCACTATGGGCTTTTTGCCACCAGGCTCAAACCAGGTACAGAGGTTCTTGACCCGGATCAGGGTTTCGGGCTCGACGTCACTGGCTGACTTGCTGCCCGACGGAATGGCGGCCAGCAACTTACGGGTATAGGGATGCTTGGCCTTCTCGAAGATCGCCTCTCGATCGCCGGCCTCAACGATTTTTCCGGTTTGCATGACCACCATCTGGTCGGCTATGTCGGCCACCACCGCAAGGTCGTGGCTAATGAAAATAACCCCGATATCGCGCTTCTTCTGGAGGTTTGCAATTAATTGCAAGATCTGCGCCTGGATGGTGACATCCAGCGCCGTGGTGGGTTCGTCCGCAATCAACAGGCGCGGTTCATTAATCAGCGCCATTGCGATCATTACCCTCTGGCGCATCCCGCCGGAGAACTCGTGGGGGTAGTTGTCGATCGTCGTTTCCGGATCGCGGATGCCCACTTCGTCGAGTAGCTCGATAGCGCGCTTGCGTGCGTCGCTCACCGACACCTTCCGGTGGTAGACGAGGGGCTCGATCAACTGGGCGCCGATCTTCATATAGGGATTGAGGCAGGTCATCGGATCCTGGAAAATCATGGCGATATCGCGCCCTCGAATCTCCCTTAACTCGGCCTCAGACAACTGCAGCAGATCATGTCCGTCAAACAGGGCCTGACCACCGTCAATGCGACCTGGTGGGGTGGGTATAAGCCCGAGCATGCTGTAGCAGGCAACAGATTTACCGGATCCGGACTCGCCGATGATAGCGGTGATCTTGCCCGACTCGACGGTAAAACTGATATCGTCCACGGCCTTGTTAACGCCGTTACGGGTAACAAAGCTGACCTCCAGATTATTGACTTCAAGCAAGGCCATAACTCAATCCCCCGAGCCGCGAACGTCCAGCGCATCGCGCAGGCCGTCACCGAGAAAGTTCAGAGAAAACAAGGTCAGCGTCAACGCCAAACCGGGGAAAATCAACAGCCAGGGAAACTCTTCCATGGTCTCGGCGCCGTAAGAGATCAGTAACCCCCAGGAGGTTTGTGGGGGCTGGATACCCAGCCCCAGGAAGCTCAAAAACGCCTCCAGCAGCATAACGCTGGGAATCGTCAGGGTGGTGTAGACAATCACCGGGCCCAAGGCGTTGGGAATCATATGCCGCCGGATAATTGTCGCCGGTGACAAGCCAATGGAAATGGCTGCCTCGACAAACTCCTGCTGCCGCAGGGACTGAACCTGACCGCGCATGATGCGCGCCATCGTCAGCCACTCCACCGCGCCAATAGCGAGGAACAACAGCAACATATTGCGGCCAAAGACCACCATCAGCAGGACGATAAAAATCATGAATGGTAGCGCGTAAAGGATATCGACCAGGCGCATCATCACCGCGTCGACCCGGCCACCGACATAGCCGGCAATGGCACCCCAGGTCACACCAATCAACAGTGCAACTGCGGTGGCAACAAAGCCGACAGCCAGCGAAACCCGACCGCCATACATAATCTGGGTCATCAGGTCGCGGCCAAAGATATCAGTGCCCAGCCAGTTTTCCGCCGACGGCGGCGTAGCGCCCAGGTCCAGGTCCTGCGCGTCATAGGCGTACGGCGCAATCCATGGCGTCAGTATGGCGATAACAATAAAAGTCATCAGCACGACCAGGCCAAACAGCGCCAGACGATTCTTGCGCAGACGACGCCAGGCATCCTGCCACAGGGACGTGCCCTCCTGAGCCATGCTGATATCGACGATAGTCTCTGTGCTCATCACTTACCCCCGAACTGCGCTCGCAGCCTCGGGTTCATCCAGGCCGCCAGGATATCCGACAGCAGGTTGAACAAGACAATGAGGGTGGAGAAGAACACCGTCGTACCCAGGATCATGGTGTAGTCACGATTGAAAGCGGCCTGCACATAGAAGCGACCCAGACCTGGAATCTGGAAGATCGTCTCCACCACGAAAGAACCCGCCAGCAGCCCGGCAAATGCCGGTCCAAGGAATGCTACCACCGGAATCAGGCCACCACGCAGCGCGTGGCGAGTCACCACCTGCCACTCGGGCAGACCTTTCGCCCTGGCAGTGCGGATGTAGTCCTGCGACATCACTTCCAGCATGCCGGCCCGACTCAAGCGGGCGATATAGGCCGCATAGCCAGAGCCCAGGGTAATAGCTGGCAGAATCTTGTCACCGGGAATATCACCCCACCCCGATACAGGCAACCAGTCGAGATAAATACCAAACACCAGCACCAGCAGCGGTCCCAACAGGAACGAGGGCATGCAGATGCCGATCATAGCCGCCGACATTGGCAGGTAGTCCTGCACGGTGTTCGGTTTTAAAGACGCAAACACACCCGCAACACCGCCGATGAAGACCGCCACCAGCAAGGCGTAAAAGCCAAGCTCGGCAGTGACCGGCAGGCCCGCGGCAATCAGTTCATTAACACTGCGACCCGGGTACTTGAAGGAAGGGCCCAACTCCCCCTGGGCCAAATCGCCCAGGTAGGCGGTGTACTGCTGAAATATCGGCAGGTCCAATCGATACTGCGCTTCCAGCGCTGCCTTGACCTCGGGCATGACCGCTTTTTCGCTGTCGAAGGGCCCACCCGGCGCCAGGCGAACGAGGAAGAATGTGACGGTGATAACGGCCAGTATCACCGGGATGGACTGCAGTAGTCGACTGCCTATGAAACGCCACATACCCTAATCCTCGTCCAGCGCAGACTGCTGCGCGTCGGGGTCCAGCCACACGTACTTGAGATTCAGTGAGTCCATCAGGTTTGCCGGCAGTCCTTTGACGCTGGGGTGAATCAGGTGCTTGCTGGTGTAAGTGTAGATGGGCAGTATCGGCATCTGCTCCATCAGCATGGTTTCCGCTTCCTTGAAGATAGCAAAACGCTCCTCACGGGTTTTGGCCTGGGGCGCCAGTTTGGTAATCATTTCGTCGTAGCGCGGGTCGGAGAAACCGGTATTGTTGTTACCGCCACCCGTCAGGTAGAGATCGAGAAAATTATTCGGATCCACGTAATCGCCGATCCAACCGCGACGTGCGATGTCAAATTCCATCTGCGTCACCGAGTCAAGGTACACTTTCCACTCCTGGTTGGAAATCGTTACCTGAATGTTCAGCACATCCTTCCACATCTGCTGCAACGCAACAGCGATCTTGCGATGGCTCTCACTGGTGTTGTAAATCAACTCCAGTCCCGGCCAGCCCTGTCCGTCAGGGAAGCCCGCGTCGGCCAACAACTGCCGCGCCTGCCCGGGGTCGTAGTCGAATAGCTTGGGGGGCTGATAACCGAGTGTCCCCGGCGGCGTAATACTGTAGGCCGGTACATTGGATTTTTGCAAAACCGTATCGTTAAGCTTCTGGCGGTCAATCGACATTGACAGTGCCTTGCGTACACGGACATCGTCCACTGGTGGACGCGTGGTATTGATCAGGAAAAAATAAGTACCGAGGTAAGGGGCCTGCACGTAGGGCGAATTTTCCATCGCCTGATAGACCGGAATCTTGTCCAACGGTATCGTCTGGGTATAGTGCAATTGCCCCACCCGGAACATGCGCTCTTCACTTACAATGTTTTCGGTCGGGTAGAACACCACGCCATTGAGCCTTACATTATCCCTGTCCCAGTAGGTGTCGCTTTTGGCCATGCTGATGCGGCGATTGAGCTTCCACTCGGTCAACCGGAAAGCACCATTACTGACGATATTCTCCACTCTGGTCCAGCGGGTAAAACGATCTGTGGCCTTGCCGAATTTTTCGATCGTCGGCCGGTGCAATGCGAAAGTGCTGTAGTGATCCATTAACTGCAGGAAAAAAGGCGTGGGCTCGGTGAGAGTGACCTGCAAGGTGCGATCGTCCAATGCCTTCACCCCAACGTGTTCGAAGTCTTCGATCTGTCCGGTAGCGAAGGCCTCGGCATTGCGTACGGGATAGAGCATGTAGGCGTAGAGGTTGCCCATCGCCGGATTGAGTGCCCGCTGCCAGGACCAGACATAGTCATGGGCGGTCATCTGGTCGCCATTGGACCACAGCGCGTCCTCTCGCAAATGAAAGGTAATAACACGCCGGTCTGCACTGAACTCCCAGCGTTCGGCCACGCCCGGTTCCGGCTCTAGGGTATAGGGATTTTTTACCGCCAGTCCCTCAAATAACGCCCGGATCAGGTGATTCTCCGGTACGCCGGTAACAACATGGGGATCAAGGCCCTGCGGCTCACTGCCATTGCCGTAATGAAGAATACCTAGGCGATTACCCTCGGTTACATTGGACTCCCCACCAGTGCAGGCAAAGAGGAACATGCTGGCCAGAACCAGCAGGGTTTTAAGGTGGCGCGTCGCCAAAGGTAAAACTCCAGTTAATCAGCTGTGGCAGCATTATACGTCAATACAATGCACTAGGACTCCGGACCAGGCCCCTCGTCGCTGCGCGCCGCGCCGCGGTACTCCTCGACCAGATGACGCTTGTAAAGCTTGCCATTGTCCATACGGGGGAGTTTTTCATGGAAGTCCAATGACCTGGGCAGCTTGATGTGTGACAGGCGTTCGCGCAACCATTCCATCAGCTCGATGGCTACCTCGTCTGTAGCGTCGGCCCAATTCATTGGCTCCACAACTGCCTTGACCTCCTCTCCAAACTCTTCGTTGGGAACGCCGAATACCGCAACATCGGCAACCTTGTCATGGGTAATCAGGAGGTTCTCAATTTCCTGCGGGTAGATATTGACCCCGCCGCTGATGATAGTGAAATGCTTACGGTCAGTGAGATACAAGTAGCCTTCATCGTCGACATAACCGACGTCACCGGTGGTGCCCCAGCCCTTGTCGTTAAATGCGCCCGCCGTTTTCTCCGGTTCATTGTGGTATTTAAAGCGCGCGTGTTCGCCGCTGAAATACACGGTCCCCACCTCACCCGGCGGCAGTTCATTGCCCTCTTCGTCCAGGATATGTAGCTCACCCAGCAGTGACTGCCCTACAGAGCCCTTGTGTGACAGCCAGGCGGCGGAGTCAATGATGGTAAAGCCGATACCCTCGCTGGCGGAGTAATACTCCATGATGACAGGCCCCCACCAGTCGATCATTTTTTCCTTGGTCTCTACCGGGCACGGCGCTGCCGAATGCAGCGCACACTGCATAGAGCTCAGGTCATAACGCTGGCGCACCTCTGCGGGGAGCTTCAGCATGCGAATGAACATAATCGGCACCCACTGGCTGTGGGTAGCGCGATGTTCCTCTATCAACCGCAAAGCCATTTCAGGGTCAAATTTCTCCATGATCACGGAGGTGCCACCCATGGCCAGATTCATCATGTTGTAGTGCAAAGGCGCGGCGTGATACAGCGGTGCCGGCGACAGGTAAACCGTCTCTTCTCCAAAACCGAAGAGCAGCCCGAGGGTCCCGGCCAGTGGATGGGTGGCATCAAACTCCTCACTGGGCGGCGGTATGTAAACCCCCTTCGGCTTTCCCGTCGTGCCCGATGAGTACAACATTGGCGTGCCGCAAGCCTGGTCATCTATCGGTTCGTCCGGCTGCGCATCAACCGCCTCTTCCCAGGATTCATAACCCGCACGGATACCGCCCACCATATAAAAATGGGCGACGCTGCCGGCCTCTTCCCTGATCTCTTCGGCCCGGTCGGCCAGCGCAGCCGAGCCGATAAACAGCTTGGCACCACAGTTCTCGAGAATATAGGCAGTTTCAGTTTTAAGCAGGTGTGTACTGATGGGGGTGAATACAATCCCCGAGCGCTGTGCCGCCCAGCAGATCTCCAGAAACTGACGGTTATTTTCCAGCATCAGACCGATGTGGTCGCCCTTTTGCAGACCCAGGGAGCGAAACAGCTGCGCGCCCTGGTTGGAACGCTCGTCCAACTGCCGGTAGGTCACCATTTCGCCTGATTCGCCCATGATGATGGCGGGCTTGTGGGGATACGTCTGGGCGGTAACACTGGGATGCGGCATGCGAAGAACCTCTGCTTACTTTCTGCGGGTTCCCACTATAGTTTCTCTGACCCCAGCCTGACAACGGCATCGCGCAACAGAATCGCAATATCCAGATGGGTGAATCTGTGCCAAACTTTCGACCGGCAGTTACCAGCGACAGGCCGCTAACGGCGACCGCACCGACAAGGATCAGACATGAGCACAATCATCACCCCCGCCACCCTGCGCCAGCGTATCCGCGAGGGCGCCCACAGCGGCAATACTTCCGGGCTGGCGCCGGGTTATGTCCAGTGCAACATCGTCATCCTGCCCGCCGAATGGGCCAATGACTTCCTGCGCTTTTGCCAACTCAATCCCAAGCCCTGCCCGCTGATCGCCACCAGTAACGCTCCTGGCGACCCTGCCTTAACACTTTTGGGGGATATTGATATACGCACTGACGTGCCAAGCTACCGCGTGTTTCGCGACGGTGAGCTGGCTGAGGAAGTCGGTGATATTCAGGCGTTGTGGCGGGACGATCTAGTGACTTTCGCGCTGGGCTGTTCATTCTCATTCGAGGAGGCACTGCTTGCCGACGGGCTGGATGTGCGCAATGTCAGCGAGGGAGTGAATGTACCCATGTATCGCACCGCTATCGACTGTACTCCCGCCGGTGCCTTCGCGGGCAAAATGGTGGTCAGCATGCGTCCATTCAGTGCCGCGGACGCTATCAGGTCGGTGCAGATATGCACACGCTTCCCCTCGGTACACGGCGCCCCGATTCATCTGGGTGATCCGTCACTGATCGGTATCGATGATCTCGGCGCCCCCGACTATGGCGATCCGGTCACGGTGGCGGAACACGAGTTGCCCCTGTTCTGGGCCTGCGGGGTAACACCACAGGTGGCCCTGGAGGCGGCCAAGCCGCCGTTCGCGATAACCCACAGCCCGGGCTGCATGCTGGTCACCGACCTACGCAACAGTCAGCTGGCTGTGCTCTGACATCAACGGGAACCGTAATATGTTGCTCAATTGTGACCTCGGCGAGAGCTACGGCAGCTGGACCATGGGTCTGGATGAGGAAGTGATGCCGCATATCGACCAGGCCAATATTGCCTGTGGCTTTCACGGCGGCGACCCCCTGACCATGCGCCGGACACTGGCTCTGGCGGCGCGACACAATGTCACTGTCGGTGCACACCCTGCATATCCAGACCTGGTAGGCTTTGGCCGACGGCCGATGAACCTGAGCGCCGATGAAATTGTTGCCAACATGCACTATCAGATGGCAGCCCTGGAGGGTATGGCCAGCAGCCAGGATTTGCACCTGAGCTACGTCAAGCCCCACGGCGCTCTCTACAACGACATGATGGCCAAGGCCGAGGTCCGCGCTGCGGTTATGGAGGCCGTAGCCAGCTATCACCGACCGATCAGCCTGATGCTACAGGCGACTCCCGACGCAGACAGTCATCGCAGTGAGGCTGAGAACGTCGGCATCAGCCTGCTTTTTGAGGCTTTCGCCGATCGCTGTTATGACGACGATGGCCGTCTGCTATCACGCAGCAAGCCAGGCGCCGTACATGACAGGCAAAAGATGCTGGCCCAGGTAGAACAACTGTGTGCCACCGGCACCGTCACCACCGTCAGCGGCAGCCGCATCACGCTGGCCGCGGATACCCTGTGTGTCCATGGCGATAACCCGGAAGGCGTCGAGGCCATCCGCGATATACGCGCCCTGGTCGACGGCGGCTAAGCACAGTGATTTTGCACAGCGCTGGAGAAAATGCGCTCATAGCCTACCTCGGAGAAGAGACCAGCCCGCTGGTTTCGGCCCATGTTCAGGCGGCTGCGCTAGCGGTCGAAGGCGCGCTGGGTAGCGACCTGGTCGACCTGGTGCCATCCTATGCCTCTTTGCTAATCATCTACGACCCACTGCGTACTGACCACCTCAGCGTAGCCCACAGAGTGCGCGAGGCGGTGGCAAACAGCGTAGGCACAGGCGCCAGCGAGGGCAGAACCGTGGTCTTGCCCGTCTACTATCACCCGGAAGTCGGCGAGGACCTGCCCACACTGGCCGAGCGCGCCGGACTGTCCACCGACGAGGTCGTCGCCCTGCACAGTGGCGGCGAATACCGTGTCTACGCCATCGGCTTCGCACCGGGCTTTGCCTACCTCGGCCAGGTCGACGAACGTATTGCTGCACCAAGACTCGCCACACCGAGGCAGAAAGTACCGCGTGGTGCTGTCGCCATTGCCGACCGTCAAACCGCTGTCTATCCGGCAGTATCCCCGGGTGGCTGGAATCTCATCGGGCGCTGCCCGGTGCGCATGTTCGACCCACAGGCAGAACCCATCATGCCGGTGCAGGTCGGTGACATCGTGCGTTTCGAAGCCATCGGGCGCCAGGAATACCTGTCCATGGGGGGCGAACTATAGTGGCGGTCAAGATCCTTCAACCTGGCTTGCTGAGCCTGCTGCAGGACGGCGGCCGCTACGGCCAGCACCGCATAGGCCTGACCAATGGCGGCCCGCTGGACCCTGGCGCCAGCCAGCTTTGCAATCGCTTGCTGGGTAACGCGGCCGATGCCACCGTCATTGAAGTGAGTTTCGGCGGCCTGCAACTGGAGGTGCTGGATGACACCTTCATCTGTGTTACCGGTGCGCGGATGCCAATGCAGATCAATGGCAAAGACGTTGCTCGCTACGAGGTGCATCCGGTAACAGGTGGCGACCGCGTGACCCTGGACTTCGCCGAATCGGGTTGCCGCGCTTATCTTGGTGTCGCTGACGGCTTTGAGGTAGCGGCAAGTTTTGGCAGTACCGCGACTGTGGTTCGCGAACATATCGGCGGCTTGGATGGTGAGAAACTCAGTGACGGCGATATCCTGGCCTGTCCAGACGTAAAGCAGCGCCGCCTGTTTTTTATCAACCCGGAATCACAGCCGCGCTATCACGACACGGTAACCGTCCGCGTAATACCCGGGTATCAGCAGCAACACTTCAGTCGCCTGCAACAGCGCCGCTTCTTCAGCCATGCCTATACCGTGACAGATCGCTGTGACCGCATGGGTTATCGCCTGGAGGGCCCGGCTATCGACTGCGAGATTGAGGGCATCCTGTCGGAGGGTATCTGCCAGGGCGCAATACAGATTCCGGCTGACGGTCAGCCCATCGTGTTATTGAATGACCGCCAGACCATTGGCGGCTATCCCAAGATCGGTGCCGCTCTCTCACTGGATACCGCCGCCCTGGCCCAACTCACACCGGGTGGCCAGGTGCACTTTACCCCGATCACCCCCCATGCTGCACACAATGCCCTGCATCTGGCAGCGAGTATGGCCAG
>CALJFL010000084.1 GCA_938074135.1 uncultured Halieaceae bacterium
AGGGAAATCTCACCGCCATATATCTTCTGTATGCCGGTGGTGGTTTCGAGTTGCAGAGCGCCGCGATTATCCACACCACGACAAACGCCGCCCTGGCGGTGATCACCACTGTGCAAAATGACGCTGGTACCGGCGAAAGCAGCCAGTTCCGACCAGGGCTCCTGCCACGGTGCAAACCCCGTGCTTTCGAAGCCAGCCGCCAGCGGCAACAATTGATCGAGCAACGCCGCCAGCAGGGCATTGCGGGACGGCGTCTCGCCCTCAGTGATGTGCGCAAGATCCGTCCAGCGCTGGTCAATGGCCTGACCTGCCGCACCCGGCATGGCGACATTAATGCCAACGCCGATCACCACCTGGCATGTCCCGGTCGCGTCGCCGACCATTTCCAGCAGGATGCCACCAAGTTTGTCTCCTGCATGCAAAATATCGTTAGGCCACTTCAGTCGAACACCTTCTACGCCCACCTGCTGTAGTGCGCGTGCCACTGCAACACCCACCGCCAGGCTCAGGCCCTCCAGCACTGCCGCACCCTGGCTGAATTCCCACATAAGTGACAGGTAGATATTGCGGGCAAAGGGGCTGACCCACTGGCGGCCCAGCCGTCCACGGCCCGCCGACTGCTGCTCCGCGGTACAGGCCAGCCCGGAGCCAGCACCCTGTTCAATGCGCCGCATCACCTCCGCGTTGGTTGAGTCTATTTCCGGTAACACCAGTAACTGCGCAAGTAGCTGCTGTGCCTGTGGCTGCAAGGCCTCGCGCACGGTTTGCTCGTCGAGCAGGTCCAGACCGCCGGGAATGCGATAGCCACGACCCTTGACCGACTCCACTTCCAGCCCCAATTCGCCCAGCTTGTTGAGCTGCTTCCACACCGCGGTGCGGCTGACGCCGAGCGCGTCGGCGAGGTCCTGCCCCGAGCGGAAATCCCCGGCAGCCAGCATGGGCAGTAACGTGGTCTTAATCATGGTGAGGCCAGGCCCCTTCAATTGGATACATAGGTCAGCGGCGATGATAGCAAATGCGGCTGCAGTTCACTCATGCAACCGCGACGCATGGTCTATCCGCTACACAGACCCTACACTGAGTCGATCACACTGCCGACAGGACGACACCATGGCAAACCTGAGTAACGAGACGCTGCGAGCCACCGCCGACAAGCTGATCAAGGCCCACGCGCAGGCCTCGCAGACAAACGAGTGGACGTTCTTTGTTGATGAGATTTACGCCACCGATTGCATCTACACCTGCGAATACGCCGGCGTCATGCGGGTCGAGGCCAATGGTATTGACGAGATAAAAGCCACCCACTACGGGCGCGATATGCAGGTTGGCTGGGAGGGCTGGACCTTCCCGTACGTGGGGGTTTATACCGGCACCGATAACCGCTTGATCACCCACTGGCTGAACCGCGGCCCCGGCCTTAAAGCTGACGGCAGTCACTACGAAACACCCGGCATTTCCTTTATCACGCTCAACGATGAGGCCATGATCTGCCGCCAGTTCGATATGTTCGATCTGGCGCACCAGATGAAACTGTGTGACGACCTGGAAGTCGCCGGCCTGCTGTCGGCCGAACTTAAAGAAAACTGGGTCCAACCAATGAAAGCCAGGCTGCAGGCTCAGCTGGCGGACTGAAGCGCACTCTGTGCTACATTGCCGCCATGGCTGACACCCCTACCCGCTTACTGCGCAATGCCGCGGCGACCCTGATAACCCTGTCGGGGATCAGTCATCTTGCGGGGTTGTGGTTTCTGGACCTCAACACCAGCACCCTGTTATCAGCCCTGTTTGGCGCGGTTTACCTGTATATCGGCCTGGGACTGTTTGGCCAGTCACGCTTCACCTTGTTCCTGGCGATGGTGATCCCGGCAGGCGGCGTATCACTATTGCTGCGATTCACCCCCGTTGAAACCATGAGCGCACTGGCACTGCTGCGCATAGCCGCCAGCTTGCTGGTGATTGTGTTCAGCGCGATCGTGCTGTGGACTGTGCGCAATGACGCCAGTGTCTAGCCAGCCTGCGTGGCCCGTGCCCGGCGAGCATTGTTGAACAGGTAACAGCCCGTATCCGCCGGTATCTCCAGCAACGGGGTTTCGACCTGGGCTGGGGTGGGTCCGACCTGCGCCGCCAGCGGACGCAGCTTATCAAGATCAAAATCGTAAAGCCTGGCCGCGTTCTCCCCCAGGATCAGGCGACGTTCATTGTCGGGCAGGTCCGGGAAGGTCAGCTGCAGTGACTCGAGGTTATAGGGGAAAGTGCCCTCGTAGTGCGGGTAGTCATTACCCCAGAGGATCTGCTCCACGCCGACTGCCTCGCGGCCTGCCAATTCTTCAAGGCTGGGAAAACTGGCCCCGTAATAACAATTGCGGCGGGCATAAAAGCTCGGGGGTTCCTTGAGCACCCACTGCATATCGGAGTAGTCCATCTCACCGATGGCACCGGCCAGTACGCCGTAGTGAATACGGTCCAGGCTGGCGAGCATGTCGGGCGCCCAGGAGCAGCCAGATTCGGTGAGGATATAACGCAGCCTGGGATAGCGCTCGAACACGCCACTCATTAACAGGTGGCTGAACCCGCGCTTGCAGTAAAACGGCACCTCGGAAATCCACAAAGCCTCGGCGACCGGGCCAGAGCCGTAATCGGGCAGGCCCTGACCGGAGTGCTGGTTCATCACCAGGTTGCAGTCCTGAATCGCCGCATACAGGGGTTCCCAATCCGGGTGGTAGAGGGGCTTGAGCCAGGTACAGTCCTCGGGTATCAACGGCAACAATACACCGCCGCGAAGCCCCTGCCGGGCGATCCATTCAACATCCTTGATCGCCTCACCAATATCATTGGGCAGTATCAGGCCAACGCCCGCGCGCCGATCCGGATCCTCGGCGCAAAAATCGACCAGCCAACGATTGTGAGCGCGCACGCCTGCCAGCGCACGCTCATAGTCCTCGGGCCGCGGCGGTTGGGCTGTGACCACACTCTTGCGATAAAAGGGCGGTACCGTATTTGGAAAGACCACCTCCCCCACTACACCCTGACTGTTCTGGTCGCGGGTACGCACGTCGAGGTCCCAATTACGCAGTTTCTTGGTGCCATAATGCCCCGGTGAGGGGTTGCGATAGCCACCGCGCCACTCGTCAAACAGTTCGCGCCACTCGGGGTCGAGATACTCCCGATACTGGGCATGGCTGCCACCGGCATGGGTGTCAGCGGTGATCAGTGTGTACGGTTCCTGGCTCATGGTCATCTGGCTCGCCTGCAGTTTCACAGACTCAGGATAACAGCCGTCCGCTGCACTGCGAGGGCCGGCACCTCAGAACCGGCAAGCGGCTCAATTGTTCGAACCGCGAACCTTATGTCGGCAATGGCGCGGCGGCAGGTATAATGGCCACACACCGTCATCAATAGCCAAGCCATGATAGATCCACTGATCATCCTCATCGCGCTCATCTGCGGCATGCTGAGCCGGGCCGTCGGCCTGCCCGCGTTAATCGGCTACCTCGCCGCTGGCTTCGTGCTGCATGAGGTC
The DNA here is from genome assembly GCA_938074135.1 of uncultured Halieaceae bacterium. The sequence continues at coordinate 3,521 of CALJFL010000084.1, forward strand.
AAGATCGACGGTGGCGAGATACTGGCGCAATTGTCCGAGATCGGCATCACACTATTGCTTTTCACTATTGGCCTGAAGCTGCAACCCCGCGCCCTGTTGCAAACCAAGATATGGGGCACCACAGTGATTCACATGGCCGCCATGCAATTGCTGTTTATGGCGGTGCTGTACCTGGCTGGATCCCTGGTACCGTCACTGAACCTGGACCTCACTGCCACGCTGGTGATCGCATTCGCCCTGACGTTTTCGAGCACAGTATTCGTCATCCAGATCATGCAGGAACGCGGTGAAATGGCCTCGCGGCACGCCAATCTCGCTATCGGGATACTGATCATCCAGGACCTCGCGGCTGTCATCTTTTTGGCGTTCTCAACCGGCAAGATACCAGAACCCACCGCCCTCTTACTGCTGTTGTTGATCCCACTGCGACCGCTGATTATTCGCATGTTGACCCTCGCCGGTCACGGCGAATTGTTCACCCTTTGCGGCCTGGCACTTGCCCTGGGCGGCAGCTCGCTGTTCGAACTGGTGGGCGTCAAGGGCGACCTTGGTGTACTGATAATTGGTGCCGCCCTCGCCGGCAGCCAGAAGGCCAAGGAACTGTCACGTAACCTTCTGCAATTCAAGGACCTGTTTCTGGTCGGGTTTTTCCTGTCCATTGGCCTGGGGGGCTGGCCACAGAGCGAAATCATGATTCTTGCAGTTGTGATCGGCTTTATGGCGCTGCTCAAGCCCCTGGTGTATTTCCCCCTGCTGACCCTGTTCCATACACCACCGCGTATGGCTGTGCTGTCATCGGCGGCACTGACTAACTTCAGCGAATTCGGTTTGATTGTCGTGGCGGTCGCCGCCAGTGCCGGCTGGGTCGACTACCAATGGAGCGCTGGTATCTCACTCGCAATCGCCGTGAGCTTCGTGCTGGCCTCACCCGTTAACAGCGCTTCGCACAATTTTTATCGCCGCTACCGCGAGCGACTGACGCGTTTCGAGTCGTCAAAGGTGCGTGCTAAGCGGCCAGACACCAGCAATGTGAAGGTCGTGGTGCTGGGTATGGGTAACATCGGTACCGGTGCCTACGACTCAATTGCGGAGCACTACGGTAGCGCCGTGCTGGGGGTGGATGACAATGACCTGAAACTGGCCAAACACCATCGCCGGCACCGGCGGGTGGTGGCGGCGGATGCCAGTGACCCCGATTTCTGGCACCAGCTCGACATGAACAACATCCAAATGGTGATGCTGGCGCTGACCAATCATCGGGAGAACATGCTGGTGGCGCGGCTGTTAAAGGAACTGGGCTACCAGGGTCGTATAGCGGCGGTAGTGCGATTCTCGGAGGAGGCCGAGGACCTGGAGGATAACGGTATTTCAGCGTTCAACTTGTACGCCCAGGCCGGTGCCGGGTTCGCCGCCCACGCGGCGGAGACGCTAGTGGTCAGGGACACAGAGGCCTGAAGCACAAAGCCTCTCTCGCTCTATTCAGGCCGCGGCCGGAAGATCATCAGCAGCGGAGCGCCCCGCAAGAACAATGAGCGCGCCGGCGTTTATCAGGCAATAGACGGCTGCCATCAGTAAAAGCACACCGCTGAAGCCCGACTGCACACCAAAGCCAAGCAGCACCGCTGCCGAGGCCAGACGCAACCACTCCCAACGCATGAGCCGGGCCGCCGGCCACTTGTCCAGCCACAATGCGGT
>CALJFL010000085.1 GCA_938074135.1 uncultured Halieaceae bacterium
TGCTGTCTGTAACTATGCTCGCAACACACCCCAAGGATGTATGACATGGCTGTTGAAAAAACCTACCCGGAAATTCGCGACGCAGTGGCGAGGCTGTGTGAACGGTTTCCCGGGGAGTACTGGCGTAAACTCGATCAGGAGAAAGTGTACCCCAGCGAGTTTGTACAGGCCCTGACCGAGGCGGGCTATCTGTCGATACTGATTCCGCAGGAGTATGGTGGCAGTGGTTTGCCGTTGGGTGCTGCCTGTGCGGTATTGGAGGAGATTCACCGCAGTGGCGGCAATGGCGGTGCCTGCCATGCCCAGATGTACACGATGGGCACGCTATTGCGCCATGGGTCCGAGGAGCAGAAAACTCAATATCTCCCGGGGATAGCCGACGGCTCTTTGCGTCTCCAGGCTTTCGGTGTGACGGAGCCTACCAGCGGCACGGATACCTCACGCATTCGTACCAATGCTGTCCGCGACGGAGATGACTTCGTGGTCAATGGCCAGAAGGTCTGGATTTCGCGTACCCAGCATTCCGATTTGATGATTTTATTAGTGCGCACCACGGCCCGCGAAGACAGCGCCAAGCATACCGACGGAATGTCGGTGCTGTTGGTGGACTTGCGTGAGGCAGTGGGCAACGGCCTGACCATCAAGCCTATCGACACCATGATGAACCATGCCACGACTGAGTTGTTTTTCGATGACCTGCGAGTACCGGCAAAAAACCTGATCGGTGAGGAGGGCAAGGGCTTCAGATGTATCCTCGACGGTATGAATGCCGAGCGTATTCTCATCGCTGCCGAGTGCATTGGTGACGCTCGCTGGTTTACCCGCAAGTCATCGCAATACGCTTGCGAAAGAGAAGTTTTCGGGCGACCGATTGGGCAGAATCAGGGTGTCCAGTTTCCCATCGCAAGGGCGCACATCCAGACCGAGGCAGCTGCGCTAATGGTGCAGCAGGCAGCGGATCTTTATGATGCAGGTGAGCCTGCAGGCACCGAGGCCAACATGGCCAAGCTACTGGCATCGGAAGCGTCCTGGGCCGCTGCCGACCAGTGTATACAAACACATGGAGGTTATGGGTTTGCGGTGGAATACGACGTGGAGCGCAAGTTTCGAGAAACGCGCCTGTATCAGGTGGCGCCGGTGTCGACTAACCTGATCCTGTCATTCGTTGCCACCCAGGAATTGGGTATGCCGAAGTCGTTTTAACCCAGGGGGTCTTTGGCCAGCCTACTGCTTGAACTGATTTGCTCCAAACATATTCTGATACGTTTCCTCGGTGGGGTTACCCACCTTCATATCTTCGGCCAATACCGCGATACCGCGTTGGACAGCGGGCCGCGCGGCCACGGTGTCTGACCAGCGTTTGACGTTGGGGTATTGCACGATATCGATATGGTGCATTTCCCGTTGCTTGGGCATTGTCCAGGGAAATGTGGCAACGTCAGCGATCGAGTAATTGGGGCCGGCCAGGTATTCAGAGACCCCCAGACGACGATCCATTACACCGTACAGCTGCTTGCAAATGTTGTGGTAGCGCTCCTTGGCCAGAGGGACATCCTCTGGACAGTAACCCTGAAAATAGCCGTTCTGGCCGAACATAGGGCCGACATTGCCCATCTGGAACATCAGCCACTGCATCACATTGTAACGCTCTACCGTATCGGTCGGCCATAACGTGCCGGTTTTTTCCGCCAGGTACATAAGAATGGCGCCGGATTCAAACACCGCGTAAGGCTCCCCCCGCGGTCCCTCGGTGTCGACAATTGCCGGTACCCGATTGTTGGGACTGATCGCAATAAAGGCCGGGTCGAACTGCTCGCCTTCGAGAATGTTGATGGTGCAGACCTCATACTCGAGTTCTACCTCTTCAAGCATGATAGCGGTTTTGTGACCGTTGGGTGTTGGCCAGTAATAATGTTTGATCATTTAGCGGCCGCCTGCGCTGCCAGCACTTCCTGAACATTCTGTTGCAGAAATGCCGCTGAGTCGTCACCTTCAAAGTCGCGGTTGTAGTGGCTGGTTACCGAGGGCCGCTGGATGGACTCCTCCCACCAGGCCTTCAGGTTGGGCCGTTGGTCAAAGCAATCGAAGTCGGGATACAAAGGATCCTTGGCGTCGTAGAAGTTAACCCTGAAGTCCATGTAGCTTATCGCGTGCAGCATGGAAGCCTGGCCTATATCGAATCCGTCGAAGCCCCGTTTGCAGGAGGCCTCCAGCGAGTCACAGCCGCGGATTATTTTTGGCCAGATCCACTCGAAAAACTCGATACGCTGTTCTTCTTCGGGATTCCAGCCTTCCATCACCAGCATCACCGTGGTCTCAAACATGGTGTCCGCCAGGGCCAGCCGGCTGGTTGCATCCCAGCGAGCTGGGCCCGCGGGTGGATACAGGTGCGTCCCGGACTTGCTCATGCTGTCGAGGCATTCAACAATGGACTGACTGCCATAGACCACCTGGCCGCTATTGAGCGCCAGTGTCGGTACTTTATCCAGCGGGTTAAGCGCGGCAATTGAGTAGGCATCGCCCTGGTCTTCACCCTCGCGATTCTTGAAGGGGTAGGTGGGCACAAAGGTTACGTCATCCCACAGACCGGCTTCATGGATTGTGACGAGTACCTTGTGAATGAATGTGTGGAAAGGCGAGTAGAACAGTTTCATGGTGTTTGACCTCAGGTAGCTATGTTTTTACAAGGCTTCAGCATAGCAGCTATAGCCCAGGTTGCAGGTGTGATCCTTCGTCAAGCACCCACCCAACTGCCGTGGAAGCCCGCTGGAATGCGCAGTGGCAACTTGGCGCTTGCTAGCGGACCTGTCTCTATATCTGCCGCATCGAAGATCATCATCTCGTTGAGGCAGGTTGTCTGGTCATAGGCCAGGGTGAGCAGGTAGCCATCGCCCTCATCGGCATTTTCGGACCGCGGCGCCAGAATAGGTTCCCCCAGCAGATACTTATCTTCGCCCCAGGTTTTGCGCTGCCCTGTGCGTGTATCGTAGTGCAGCAAACGGTTAAAGATCAGCTCGGAGCTTTCCCCGCCCACCGCGTAGGCGTGGCGGTGCGAGCGCGTCATAAAGCGATCGTCGGTGCGGGGGAATTCGCAGGGCATATCGTCGAGAATTTCTTCGGAGACGGTATTGGTTTTCCCGCTGACATCAATTTTCCAGCGTCGCACGACCGGTATCACGCCATCCTCGGCGGTGGCCATGGTGCCATCCAGCTTGGGTGCGAAGTTGGAAGCATTGGAGGCACAGATGTCGATCACGATCGAGTCACCGTCGTCCCAGGCATTGACCATATGGAAGCTCCACCTGGCGTCCATTGTGTGCCATCGCACATCATCAGCGGTGCCATTGCGCGGCATTACGCCAAAGTGCGTACCTCGCTCGGGTTCCCAGGCCATGGGAATGTCGCCTTTGATGGCGCGCTCCATATCGAACACCAGCGGAAATACCGGGAACACAACGTATTTCTCGGTGACAAAAAAATCATGGATAAATGAGGGGAAGGGCGCCTGGATCATCTCGTTCTTGATTAACTTGCCGTTGCGGTCGGCGATGTTCAATCGCAGGAAGTCGCTGAAGGGTCCCTTGGCCTGGTTGCCAAAGAAAATCAACTCGCCTGTTTCATGATCGAGCTTGGGGTGTGCCGTTATCGGCCCGTCAATCTGGCCCTCGTAATTGTAGTTGCCCACGGTTGCGAGCGTGTCGGGCTCAAGCTCCACCGCGATGGTACCCTCCATCAGGGCCATCAACTTGCCGCCATGAAATACGATATGGGTATTGGCAGTGTTGTAGTGTTTGTCGGCTACCGCGGGGTCGGCACCCATGGGATTGCCCAATACGCCAAATAGCGATTCGCCCGCAGCACGTTCTAACTCATATTTTTCCGTTCGCACCCAGCGATTCTTCCAGGAGACGCGACCGTCGCTGAATTCGAAGCGCTGTATCATGCCGTCGCCATGAAACCAGTGATATTCCTGGCCCTCGCGGGGTGGGTAGAGAGGATCCGGGCCGTTGCGGAAATATACACCCGCCAGGTCTGCCGGCAGTTCGCCCTCGATAATGAGGTCGGGAGCATCACATTCGACGCCGGAGGGCGCCGAATAGCCGGTGAGATAGGGGTGCCGGGGAAACGGTTGGGTCATAGCAGTTACTCCTGGGAAGCCTTGCCCGATGCCTTTCGACGGGTATGCATTAAGTCCGGCTTCGCACTACAGCGATGCCAGATCAAGCACAAAGCGATATTTGACATCGTTTTTCTCGATGCGGTCCCAGGCCTCATTAACCTGGTCCATATTGACCATTTCGATGTCTGCGGTGATGCCGTGTTCGGCACAAAACTCAAGCATCTCCGCGGTGCTTGGAATGCCGCCGATCAGCGACCCCGACATTATCTTGTCGCCGACAATCAGATTCGAGATGGTGACTGGAATCGGGGTTTGCGGCGCCCCTACGAAGCACATATTGCCCTCACGTTTCAGCATCGTCAGGAAGCTGTCGGGGCTGTGTGGTCCTGAAATAGTATTGATAATCAGGTCGAAGCTGAAAGCCTGGGCCTGCACGTCTTCCTCATTGCTGGTCAGCACTACATCGTCGGCACCGAGCTTTTCGGCGTCTCCAACTTTGCCAGGTGATGAGGTCAGCATTACGGTATGCGCGCCCATGGCCTTGCTCATCTTGATGGCTAGGTGGCCGAGGCCGCCAAGGCCCAGCACGCCGACTTTTTTGCCGGGCCCGACCCCAAATCGCTTCAGCGGGGTATAGACGGTAATGCCGCCACATAGCAGAGGCGCTGCTGCTGCTGGATCCAGTCCCTCGGGTATCTTTACCGCGTAGCGTTGATTTACCGTGTAGTGGCTGCTGTAGCCGCCGAATGTTTTCTCGCCGCTGGGGTCCACGGCGTTGAAGCTCAGGGTGAAACCGCTGTCACAATACTGTTCGTCGCCGGTCTGGCAAGGGTTACAGGTTCGGCAGGAATCGGCGATGCAGCCCACACCTACCATTTCACCCACCGCAAGGCCTGTTACCTGGGAACCAACTTCGGCGATTCGGCCGACCATCTCGTGCCCGGGTACGACCGGGTACATTGCCAGGCCGCCTTCATTATTACCAATGATCAAATCGGTATGGCAAATGCCGCAGTACATCAGCTCGATCAATACATCTTCCGGGCCGGGCGCACGCCGCTCTACTGTGAATGGCTCCAGTGGCTGACCCTCGGCCAGGATGGCATAGGCTTTTGCTTCCATGATGACACTCCTTCTTAGAATGATTAGCGTTAGTGTGTAATTGTTCAGGGGTAGTACTTTAGCTGATTTATTGGACAGTCGTACAACCCTATCTGCCCTGTCTGGTCTATGCTTGTCCGATAAGATGGTTACAGGGCGTACAGCGGGGTTTTTTGGTGGATCTAGCGGGCATCACGCCTTTTTTAACCATTTTGCGGCCAGTGCTGTTAAAGAGCATTGTCGTGTATAGCCAGTGGAGGCCGTGCCGCGAGGCTTTGGCCTGTGTTTGCGTATTGTTCGGCCTGTTACTGACGGCACCGGCGTCCGCCGACATTACCGGTAAAGTCACCGCTGTTATCGACGGCGACACAGTGCAGGTACTGGATGATGGCAATGCGGCCTACGAGGTCCATTTGCGCTGCGCCGATGCCCCGGAACTGGGGCAGGAGGCCGGGGTCGCCAGCGCAGCCTATCTGTCCGGTCTCATTGATGGTAAAGAGGTGTCGGTCGAGACAGTGGCGGACGATAAGAACGGGCAGTTGTTCGGTACAGTCACCCTTCGCGGAGCAGACATCAATTTTCGAATGATTCGGGCGGGCTTTGTCTGGCATGCCGACGAGGACCGTTGCGGCCCAGCCTGGGATGCCGCACAGCGCCGTGCGCAACAGTCGGGGCGTGGGCTTTGGTCGAACCCCGCTCCGTTACCCCCCTGGGACTATCGGCAGTTGCACGAATGATCGTCCGGCTACGCCCCGCCATGGCGGGCCGCTGCGCCGCACTGGCCCGAAAAATAGGATTTTGGTGCCAGCGGGATATCACGTAAAGTAGTGCATCGCACAAACAGCCATTTACCCGGGAGAAATACCAATGAGTGAACCCACCAGAGCGTCGGATACACCCTTTGCCGTTGAAGTAGAAGCGGGCCAGGCCTATTACTGGTGTGCCTGCGGCGAAAGCAAGTCTCAGCCATTTTGCGACGGGTCGCACAAGGGGACCGACTTTACGCCGTTGAAGTATGAGGCCGACGAGTCGAAGAAGGTCTTCTTCTGTGGCTGTAAGGCCACGGCGGCACAGCCAATGTGTGACGGTAGCCACCAGTAACGTTACCTTTCGATGCTTGAGATAACCGGCAGTGGATTGCCGCGCGGTGCTGTCTTGATGCCATCATTCTGCGCTGGCTGTTCGGAGTGTCTATGGCCAAAGTAAGAATGGGCATGGTAGGTGGTGGAGAGGGCGCCTTTATCGGTGCCGTCCACCGGCTGGCGGCGTCGCTGGACGGCGATATTGAACTGGTTTGCGGGGCATTCAGTAGTGACCCCGATCGTTCGCGACGTTCAGGGGCAGCGTTTGATCTTGCGCCCGACAGGGTCTATTCCGATTATGCCTCCATGATGGCCGCAGAGGCGTCACTACCTGTTGATGTTCGGATGCAGTTCGTCGCCATCGTCACGCCCAATCACCTTCACTATCCAGTCGCTATTGCGGCGTTGCGTTCAGGATTTCATGTACTGTCCGACAAACCCGCCACCCGCGACCTGGCCGAGGCGTTGCAGTTAAGGGATGTTGTGTCGCAGACCGGTCTGCTCTATGGGTTGACCCATACCTACACGGGCTACCCGCTGGTGAAGGAAGCCAGAACGCGCGTTGCTGCCGGTGAGTTGGGTACCGTGAGAAAAATTGTAGTGGAGTATCCGCAGGGTTGGCTCGCAGCGCCTGCGGATCAGGCCAACAAACAGGCGCAGTGGCGCCTCGACCCTGCGCGGGCCGGGGTAAGCAGTTGCATGGGTGATATTGGCGTTCATGCGGCGAATCTCGCCGAGTATGTCAGCGGTCTTGAGATCACCGAGGTCTGTGCCGAGCTGACGGCGTTTGTCGAAGGCCGGCAGTTGGATGACGATGGTTCTGTCTTGATGCGGTTTGCCGGTGGCGCACGGGGTGTGCTGATGGCCAGTCAGATCAGCATTGGCGAAGAAAATGGACTGCGGATTCGGGTCTATGGCGATAGTGGCAGCCTCGAGTGGTCGCAATGCGCGCCGAATTCACTGTGGCTTAAATGGCCCGACCGACCTGCCCAGTTGTTGCGCTCGGGTAGTGACTACCTGGGCGAGTTGGCATCCCTGAACTCGCGCACACCCCCCGGGCACCCGGAGGGTTACATCGAGGCATTCGCCAATATATACATGGCTTTCATTGGGCAGATTCGTGCCGCGCAGGCGGGTAAGGCGCCCGATGCCCGTGCAGCAGATTGCCCTGGTATTGCGGCTGCCGTGCGAGGCATGAGCTTTATTGAGCTTGTCGTGGCGGCCAGCGATAGCGACCAGAAGTGGCATGCTTTTCCGGTCCACTGATTATAATTTCGAGGAGCATTTTTCATGGCTATGATGAAAGGGCCGGCGATTTTTCTGGCTCAGTTCGCCGGGGATGACAGGCCATTCGATACCCTGGACAACATCAGCAGGTGGGCAGCCGAGTTGGGCTATCGGGGCGTACAGGTGCCGACCTGGGTGCCGGGGTTTATCGATCTCGACAAGGCCGCGCAGAGTAAAGACTACTGTGACGAACTCAATGGGATTTGTGCCGCCCACGGCGTTGAAATAACCGAACTATCCACCCATCTGCAGGGGCAACTGGTGGCGGTTCATCCTGCCTACGACCAGATGTTCGATGGCTTTGCGCCGGAGGCGGTGCGCGGTCGTCCGGCCCAGCGGCAAGCCTGGGCTGTTGAGCAGTTAATGCTCGCTGCCCGGGCAAGTTCAAATCTTGGGCTGGACGCCCATGCAACCTTTTCCGGCGCCCTGCTTTGGCACACCATGTATCCCTGGCCGCAGCGCCCGGAAGGTCTGGTGGAAACCGGGTTTCGCGAACTGGCCGACCGTTGGCTGCCGATTCTCAATGCCTTTGATGAGGCAGGTGTCGACCTGTGTTACGAAATTCATCCCGGCGAAGACCTGCACGACGGCGTTACGTTCGAGCGGTTTCTGGAGGCCACGGGTAACCATGCGCGCTGTAATATTCTTTACGATCCCAGCCACTTTGTTCTGCAGCAGCTCGATTACCTGCAGTTCATCGATTTCTATCATGAGCGGATCAAGATGTTTCATGTCAAAGACGCCGAGTTCAACCCCAATGGGCGCAGCGGAATTTACGGCGGCTACCAGAACTGGGTGGACCGTCCCGGTCGCTTCCGCTCGCTCGGCGATGGGCAGGTAGACTTCAGGGGGATCTTCAGTCAGTTTGCAAAGTATCACTATGAGGGCTGGGCTGTGCTGGAGTGGGAGTGCTGCCTCAAGCATCCAGAGGATGGCGCTCGGGAAGGCGCGCCATTTATCAGCGATCACATTATTCGAACAACTGACAAGGCCTTCGATGATTTTGCCGGCGCTGCGGGCGATGAGGATGGTAACCGGCGTATACTCGGACTCGAATAGAGTACTGCATGTGCTGCTAATAAAACGATAAACCTTCGGAGCTTCCATGGTCACTACCCAGGTCAATCGCAAGCGCCTGTATTACGTCGGCAATCTGTCGATATTCATGATTGGTCTCGGCTTCGCGGTGCGGGCCAATATTGCGCCCAATCTGCAGGCAGATATCTATAACCAGATCGATCTCGCCAATTCAGCAGCAATGGTTGGCGAAGCCCTGGGCATCACGTTCACCGGCTTTGCCCTGACCCTCCTGTTTGGCAGTGCGCTGGTCGACCTCATCGGCATGAAGCGCATGTTATTGCTGTCTGCGCTGGGCTATGTCGGTGGTTCAGCCGGGCTCCTGGCCGCCAGCTTGATGACGGTTGGCCCGGCGGTCGAGACGCTGGTGCTACTAAGCCTGTTACTGACAGGGCTTGGCTGGGGCGCCGTGGAGGCGGCCTCAAATCCGATGGTAGCGGCACTGTATCCCGAGGAAAAAACCCACCGGCTCAATATTCTGCACGCGTGGTGGCCGGCTGGCATCGTGGTGGGCGGCCTGCTGGGTGTGGCGATCAGTGCCCTGGGCTGGTCCTGGAAGCTCAACATGTTTGTCCTGATGCTACCCGCGCTGGTGCTGGCCTGGCTGGTGGCAACATCCGTATTTCCCGTTACCGAGCGTGTCGCGGCGGGTATCAGCTACGCGGAAATGCTGGGCGAGTTGGTCAAGCGGCCGTTGTTCTGGCTGTTCTGGGCCTGTATGTAT
>CALJFL010000086.1 GCA_938074135.1 uncultured Halieaceae bacterium
ATCACCCTGGTTGAGGCTGCAGGCATGAAGGGCTATCACGCCGGCATGATCTACAATGCGGCCGCCGCCGAGGCGCTGACCTCGGTGTTGATAACGATTAACAAGCAGTACAGCTGCCACGCGGGAATCAAGATCAGTGGTCTTGGCGATGCCTGATGCCAACAGCGTTATCTATTATCCCACTGCAGCCGTTTCCGCTGGTCGAGCCGGGCGATGATGTCGCCGGGCTGATCGCGGCGGCATTGCACGCCAGCGGCGAGGAGTTACTCGCCGGCGATGTGTTGGTGATAGCGCAAAAAATAATCTCCAAGGCTGAGGACCGCTACGTCTACCTCGATGAGGTCGAACCGGGTGACAGTGCCCGGGCCCTGGCCGCGGAGACCGACAAGGATCCGCGGCAGGTGGAACTGGTGCTGCGCGAGTCGAAAGAAGTACTGCGATCCCGCCCCGGCGTCATCATCGTCGAGCACCGGAATGGTTACGTGCACGCCAACGCCGGTATCGATAAATCCAACATCAGTATCGACGGCTCTCGTCCTCGCGTTTTGTTATTGCCAGAAGATGCCGACCGGTCGGCAGCGGACTTGCGCGCGGCCCTTGCCGAGGCCTTTGGTGTCGCTCCGCAAATCATTATTAACGACAGCTTCGGGCGAGCCTGGCGCAATGGCACGGTTGGTGTGGCGATTGGCTGTGCCGGGCTGGCGCCACTGTATAACCAGATTGGGGAGCAGGATCTCTTTGGCAATGAATTGGAAGTCACTGAGGCGGCGGTCGCGGATGAACTGGCCGCTGCCGCATCACTGGTGATGGGGCAGGCGGCTGAGGCCTGTCCGGTGGTGCTGGTGCGCGGGGCGCAGCTGGCGCAGGCCGACCAGGATTCTAAGGCCTTACTCAGGGCAAAATCCCAGGATATGTTCCGCTGATGGCCGCTGATTCGCCGTTGCTTGCGCTATCTGGTGGCGTTGGCGGCGCCAAGCTCTGTCTCGGCCTGTCGGACCTGTTGGCCGACGGTGAGTTGAAGGTTGTGGTCAACACAGCGGACGATTTCGAGCACCTCGGGCTGCTGGTCTGCCCCGATATAGACACCCTTTTGTATACCCTGTCCCGGCGCAACAACCGCGAGCAGGGTTGGGGATTGGCCGGAGAGACCTGGCAGGCCATGGACGCGTTGGCAGCACTGGGTGGAGAAACCTGGTTCCGCCTTGGTGACCGCGATCTCGCCACTCACTTGTGGCGTCTCGAGGCCATCTCGCGAGGCCAGGACCTGCTCGAGTTGACCACCGAATTGGCCGTGGCTATGGGCATTGAGTCGGAGATTTTGCCAATGTCAGCCCAATCTGTGAGGACCCGGGTGCATTCACCGGAAGGGGATCTGCCGTTCCAGCATTATTTCGTTAAGCACCAGTGCCAACCGGCGGTAACCGGGTTCAGTTTTGTTGGCCTGGAGACGGCAGTGCCGAACCCCCGGCTCATGCAACTGTTACAGCAGGGTGCGCCGAGGGCTATCGTCATCTGCCCGTCGAACCCATTTGTCAGTATCGATCCAATATTGCAGCTGCCAGGACTTTGGCCGGCCCTGCGTGACTGTCCGGCGCCTGTCATTGCCGTGTCACCCATCGTTGCGGGGATGGCGATCAAGGGGCCGGCCGCCAAAATGATGGCGGAACTGGGTATGCCGGTTACTGCCGAAGCGGTCGCGGCACACTACCGTGTAAGCTACCCGAGACTCATCGATTGTTTCGTTATCGACGAAAGTGACGCTACACTGGCGCCACGAATAGAGGAGCAGGGTATGGCGACTGCGGTAGCAGCGACGGTAATGCATAGCGACGATGACAAACGAGCCCTGGCAGCAGAAGTGCTGCGGCTGGCGGCTGGCATCTGACCATGCATGCCATTTTACCCCTCAAGGATCTTGTCGCCGCCAAGTCACGGCTGGGTGGTGTATTGCGTGCCCCCGAGCGCCGCGCACTCATGCAGGCGATGGTGGAGGATGTGCTGGCGGTGCTCGCCGGCCATACCATGGTTGATTCGATCACGGTGGTGTCTGATGATCCCGGTGCCGCTCACTTGTGCAATGCCTTTGGTGCCGCCTACCTCGATGAACGCAGTCTCGGTTGCGATGGTCTTAACCCGGTATTGGAAGCCACAGTGGATACCTTGCTGGCGTCCGGAGATGACCCGCTGATGATACTGCATGGTGATTTACCACTTCTGGCTGAGTCTGATGTCAGCGCCGTAGTCACTGCCCAGGCCGCCACCGGTGGAGTGGTCATTGGTTGCGATCGAGCCGGTACCGGCACCAACCTGCTGGCCTTTGCCGCAGGCAGTCGACCGCGGCTCTACTTTGGTGTCGACAGTTGCGCCCGTCACCAGCAGGCGGCTGCAGCGGTGGCCGCGCCTTTGGAGGTTGTGCGCTCTCCTGGTATTGGTCTTGACGTGGACGAGCCACAGGATATCTTGCTGTTGCTGGACGGCTTGCGTGAACAGACCCGTAAGAGTGAGACGGCAGCGCTGCTGTTTGATACCCCACTGGGCCGGCGTCTGGCCTTGGCCCTGGACCCTGCTACTGTCATCGATATTGAGAACAGGAAGATCAGCCATTGAATAAGGTAGATTCCCGGTTGTCCGAGCGGCTCAGTGCTGGCCTCTTGCCCGATGATAACGAGGCCCTGGCGCTCGCAGCAGTGGATGATCTGACAGGTCTGGTTGATCTTGCGGGTCAGTTGCGTGATCGCGGCCATGGCAGCGTGGTCACCTACTCACGTAAAGTCTTTATCCCCCTGACCCACCTGTGCCGCGACGTCTGTCACTACTGCACCTTTGCCCGCACGCCCAAGAAGATAGTGCAGCCCTATATGCCGGTAGACGAGGTGCTCGAGCTCTGTCGCCAGGGCGCCCGCGCGGGTTGTCAGGAGGCATTGTTTACGCTGGGCGAAAAACCGGAGCTGCGCTATAGCACGGCACGCAATGCCCTGCAGGAAATGGGGTACGCCACGACCCTGGAGTATGTCCGGGAAGTCGCTTCCCGGGTGCTGGCCGAAACAGGTCTGCTACCCCATATCAACGCCGGCTGTATGACGACCCAGGAGATCAGCGAACTTCGGCAGGTCAGTGCGTCCATGGGAATCATGTTGGAATCCGCTGCCGAGCGGCTCTGCCAAAAGGGTATGCCGCATTACGGTTCGCCCGACAAGGATCCGGCCCGGCGGCTGCAAACACTGGAGTTGGCAGGGCAGGCGGCGGTGCCGTTCACCTCGGGCATTCTCATCGGTATTGGCGAAACCCGCCTGGAGCGGATTGAGTCGCTGTTGGCCCTGCGCTCGGTGCACCAGCGTCATGGCCATCTGCAAGAAGTTATCATCCAGAATTTTCGGGCCAAGCCTGACACCTTGATGGCGCAGGCTCCCGAGCCGGACCTGGCGGAGTTACTGTGGACGATCGCCGTCGCCCGTATCATTTTCGGCCCGCAGATGAGCATTCAGGCGCCACCGAACCTCAGCCCTGGTGTGTTGCCGCAGATTGTCGCCGCCGGGATTAATGACTGGGGCGGGGTCTCGCCGCTGACCCCGGATCATGTGAATCCGGAAGCCCCCTGGCCCCACCTGCAGCGGTTGGCGGATGAAACCGCCGTCGCCGGCAAGTACCTGGAGCAGCGGCTGACGATCTACCCGGCCTATGCCCTGGACGCGGCGCGTTGGTTAGATCCTGCCGTTAAACCCGCAGTCTGGCAGCAAATGGATGCCGGCGGCTTCGCGCGCAGGGATGCCTGGGTCCCGGGTGAGGAAGCGGCGGTGCCTGCCATCGAAGCTGACCTGCTGCGCGCGGCCGGGAAAGTCGGGCCAGGTGTTGACGACCTTGAGCAGATTATCGAGCGCTGCGAGGCTGGTAGTGAGCTGTCCGAGGCCGACGTGACCCGGTTGTTTGAGGTGCGCGGAGAGGAGTTTTCGCGGGTGATCGCCGCAGCCGACCGCTTGCGCCGGCGCGCCACTGGCGAGCAGGTCACTTACGTGGTCAATCGTAATATCAATTACACCAACGTGTGCTACTTCAAGTGCAGCTTTTGCGCTTTCTCCAAAGGCAAGCAGAGTGAGAACCTGAGGGGACGGCCCTACGATATCAGTGCCGATGAAATCGCCCGGCGCTGTCAGGAAGCCTGGCGACGCGGCGCCTCGGAAGTGTGCATGCAAGGTGGTATTCATCCCGATTACACCGGCCAGACCTACCTGGATATTCTGCACACGGTACGGGCGGCGACGCCGGACATGCATATCCATGCGTTCTCACCGCTGGAAGTCTGGCAGGGTGCCCAGACTCTGGGCGTTTCGCTTGACGAATACCTGCGGCGTTTGCGGGAGGCGGGGCTGGATACACTGCCGGGTACCGCTGCTGAGATCCTCGATGACGAGGTCAGGGCAACGTTATGCCCGGACAAACTCGACACTGCTCAGTGGCTGGCAGTGATGGAGGCGGCCCACGGCGCCGGCTTCCGGACCACCGCCACGGTCATGTATGGTCATGTTGAAGAACCGCGGCACTGGGCACGACATCTGTTGGCAATCCGGCAACTGCAGCAGCGCACGGGCGGCTTTACCGAATTTGTGCCCTTGCCTTTCGTGCACATGGAAGCGCCGATGTATCTTCGTGGCCAGTCCCGGCGTGGGCCCAGTTTTCGGGAGGCCGTATTGATGCACGCGGTCGCTCGCCTGGTGTTCTTCGGGTATATCGACAACATCCAGGTTTCCTGGGTCAAGATGGGGCGCGAGGGCGTACTGGCCTGCCTTAACGCCGGGGTCAATGACCTCGGCGGCACCCTGATGAACGAAAGTATCACCCGGGCCGCCGGGGCCGCTCATGGCCAGGAGTGGTCGCCGACCGACATCGAGGCGCTGATTGCAGACGCCGGCCGGTCGTCGCGAATGCGCACCACGCGTTACGACGACGCCGATCCCGGCCAGCGAATAAAGGCATTCAATGCCCTTGCGCTGGTTGAGGTGGTTAACGAGGGCGCTGGCAGGCTGCAGCGTGACAAGCGACTGCAGCCCACGGCAGTCGAGGTGCTTCAGTCAGATGTGCGTATTGCACCGGCTGAACAAGTCGTACTGATGGCGGCCTGTGACTGACAACAAACCGTCGCTGCGATGACATGCCAGCCGGGATGGTGAAACTGGAGGCCAGTTGGTTGGCCCATCTGCAAGACCAGTTCGAGCAGCCCTATATGACAGCCCTGGGGGAATTCCTGCGCGCTGAAAAGCGAGCCGGGAAGCGTATTTTTCCGGCAGGGAGTGAGTTGTTTTCTGCCTTCGATCACACCCCTCTTGAGCAGGTCAAGGTGGTTATTCTCGGACAGGATCCTTATCACGGCGAGGGCCAGGCGCATGGTCTGTGTTTCTCGGTGCGCCCCGGCGTCCCTGTGCCACCCTCGCTGCAAAATATCTACAAGGAAATCCGCGACGAATTGGGCCTGCCGATCCCGGCTCATGGCGACCTGACTCATTGGGCCGACCAGGGTGTGCTGTTGCTGAACAGCGTGCTGTCGGTTGAAAGTGCGCGGGCCGCCTCCCATCGTGGTCAGGGTTGGGAAACGTTCACCGATCGGGTGATCGAAGTGATTAATCGGGAACGTGACGGGGTCGTCTTTCTACTGTGGGGCAGTTATGCGCAGAAAAAAGGTGCGATCATCGATCGCAACCGTCATCACGTGTTGCAGGCGCCTCATCCCTCGCCGCTCAGCGCCCATCGTGGCTTTTTCGGTTGCGGACACTTTCGTGCTGCCAATGAATACCTGCAGGCCCACGGCCAGGTACCGATAGACTGGCGCTTGCCGGCGCATTAGTCGGCGTCGGGGTCCACCAGTGGGTAAGGCAATTCTGCCAGCGTGATCTCTGGGCCCTCGTTGTCCGCCAGATGCAGTCCGGCGGCGGCGCCATCGGCAGTGGCGCAGGCCAGCACTCGGATGATGCCGTCGCCGTCGGTGCAGGCGTTGACGATGTTGCCAACGCTCTGACCCTCACCGCTGGTGAACAGAGGTGTCCCGGGTGCCGGAGCTGCGCCAGCCTCGATCGTGCCGGCGTAGCTTCGCCGCTTGGGCTTGCCACGGTAGTGCAGGCGGGCCACAACTTCCTGTCCGGTGTAACAGCCCTTGGTAAAGCTGATAAAGCCGGTGAGGTCGTAATTCAGCATCTGTGGGATGAATTCTTCAACGGTGGCAGATTCGATGCGGGCGATACCGGCGGCAATCTGTGCCGCTTCCCAGTC
>CALJFL010000087.1 GCA_938074135.1 uncultured Halieaceae bacterium
GCCGCTGGCATGCCGCTGTCGGTGAAGCAGGAGGATATCCGGTTCCACGGTCATTCCTTCGAATGCCGCATCAACGCCGAGGATCCGCAGAATTTCCTGCCCTCACCGGGCAAAGTAACCACCTTTCACGCACCGGGCGGACCAGGCATTCGGGTCGACTCACACCTTTACGATGGCTATACCGTACCGCCCTTCTACGACTCGCTGATCGCCAAGATCATCAGCTTCGGAGAGACCCGCGAGGTCGCCCTGGCCCGTATGCGCCAGGCGCTCGATGAGCTGGTGGTAGAAGGCATCCGCACCAACACCCCCTTACATCGCGAGCTGGTAAGAGACCGCTCCTTCCAGGCCGGCGGCGTCAGCATTCACTACCTCGAAGGTAAGCTGGAAGACAAGTTCGGCTGATCTTACCCGTGACCTGGCTACAGCTGCGTCTGGACACCCAACCCGAGGCCGTCACCCGCCTTGAAGACCTGATGTTGGCCACCGGCGCCGTCTCTGTCACCCTGGAAGACAATGCCGACGAGCCGGTACTGGAACCGGCCGTGGGCGAGACCCCGCTGTGGCAGCAGACCCGACTGACCGGCTTGTATCCGGCCGATGCCGATATGAAAGCGGTACTCGCTGAATTTCCCGCTGCACTCCTGGCCAGCGCCAATCAACGGGTGGAGATTCTGGAAGACAAGGACTGGGAGCGGGAGTGGATGCAGCACTACCAGCCCATGCAGTTCGGCGAGCGGCTGTGGGTGTGCCCCAGCTGGCTGGAACCGCCCGACCCCGCGGCCATCAACCTGTTGCTGGACCCTGGCCTGGCCTTCGGCACCGGCACCCACCCCACCACAGCCCTGTGCCTGACTGCTCTGGCGGGTCTGGATCTGGACGCTACCACCGCTGTCGATTACGGCTGTGGCTCTGGCATCCTCGCGGTCGCCGCGCTCAAACTCGGTACCCGGACACTGCTTGCCGTAGACAACGATCCCCAGGCACTGGCTGCCACCATCGACAACGCCGGTCGCAACGGCATTCCTGCCCAGCGGCTGGAGGTCGCCCTGCCCGGCGCCTACGACAGTCACGCCTGGTCGGCGCGCGCCGAGGTGGTGGTAGCCAACATCCTGGCTGGTCCATTGATCGACTTATCTGACACCTTACTGGCGCTGCTGAAGCCCGGCGGCACCTTGCTGTTGTCGGGCCTGCTGGCCAGCCAGGCCGAGGTGGTTTGTGAACATTATGCTGCGCACATAACAATCGGCATCAGCGGTGAAACCAACGGTTGGGTCTGCCTGCAGGGCACACTGCCCACGCAATAGGTCGTCGGCAACAGCCAAGCGTCGGGGTTGGATCACAGAACCATAAAAATTGGCGGTTTTTTGTTCACTTTGTCTTTTCCCCTGCCGACCGGTCGAGTATCATGGCGCCTCTTTTTCGCGGCAGTTTCAAGACGCTTTTCCCATGTTAAAAATCGGACCCTACACACTGCGCAACCGCGTAGCACTGGCACCGATGGCCGGCGTTACCGACCTGCCATTTCGGCGGCTGTGTGCCGAGCTGGGCGCCGGTCTGGTTGTGTCCGAAATGATCAGCAGCAAGCCCGAACTGCGCGACTCCCGCAAGACCCAGTGGCGCAGCCGCCACGATGGCGAAGCAGAACCCCGCTCCATCCAGATTGCCGGCAATGATCCGGCGCAAATGGCCGAAGCTGCCCGTTACAACGTGAGCCAGGGCGCCCAGATTATTGACATCAACATGGGTTGCCCGGCCAAGAAGGTCTGCCGCAAGGCCGCTGGCTCGGCGCTACTGGCGGATGAAGCATTGGTCGGTGCGATACTGGAGGCTGTTGTCGCTTCTGTCGATGTCCCCGTGACCCTGAAAATCCGCACCGGCTCATCACCCGCGGCGCGCAATGGCGTCAGCATTGCCCGCATCGCCGAGGACGCCGGCGTCGCCGCCCTGGCGGTGCACGGCCGCACTCGCGCCTGCGCTTTCAAGGGCGAGGTTGAATACAACACCATTGCCGAGATCGTCTCTGCCACCGACTTCCCGGTTTTCGCCAACGGCGACATCGATAGCCCGGCGCAGGCGACCGCTGTTATCCGCCACACCGGAGCAGCCGGGGTAATGATAGGCCGCGCCGCCCAGGGCCAGCCCTGGCTGTGCGGACAGATCGCACAGCACCTGGAGACCGGGGTCACCCCGCCAACGCCGGAGCTGGCCGCACAATTTGAGATACTGAGCCGTCACGTGCGCGAGCTGCACGCCTTTTACGGCGAGTTCATGGGTGTGCGGATTGCCCGCAAGCATACCGGTTGGTACCTGCAGCAACACCAGCACCCCCGCTGCCGGCAATTGAAACAAGCATTTAACCTCCTGGGCACACCGGGGGAACAGTTACACCTGATAGACCAAATTTTCCACATACTGAGTGAAGAGGCATTAGCAGCATGACAAGGGCGGAACCCCTGGCGCCACACATGGCAAGCAACGACGAGAACATCATCGACTCAACCGAGACAAAGGCCACACAAGCCAGCCACCTGCGGGAGGCCGTCACCGAGTCAGTGCGCAACTACCTGAAAGAGCTGGACGGGCAGATGACCACCGATTTCTACCAGATGGTATTGGCGGAAATCGAAGCACCGCTGCTGACGGAGATCATGGCCTACACCCGCAACAACCAGACCAAGGCCTCCATCATGCTGGGCCTGAACCGGGGCACGCTGCGCAAGAAGCTCAAACAATACGACCTGATCTCAGGCAACAAGGGCGAGGAATAGACTGCACCATGAGCGATACCGATCTGGTACCAGTAAAACGCGCGCTGATCAGCGTCTCCGACAAATCCGGCATTGTAGAGTTCGCCGGCGCCCTGCGCGAAGCGGGGATAGAGTTGCTCTCAACCGGCGGCACCTACCGCCTACTTAAAGACAACGGCCTGGATGTCACCGAGGTATCGGATTACACCGGCTTCCCCGAGATGATGGATGGCCGGGTCAAAACCCTGCACCCGAAAGTACATGGCGGCATTCTCGCCCGCCGCGGTCAGGACGACAGTGTGATGGCTGAACACGGCATCGATGCCATCGATATGGTGGTGGTCAACCTCTACCCCTTCGAAGCGACCGTTGCCAAACCGGATTGCACACTGGCAGACGCCATTGAGAACATCGATATCGGCGGCCCGACCATGGTCCGCGCGGCAGCCAAGAACCACCGCTTCGTTAATATCGTGGTCAACGCCAGTGATTACGGCTCGATTGTCGAAGAGATGCGAGCCAACAATGGCGCCACCACCTACGCCACCCGCTTCGACCTGGCCATCAAAGCCTACGAGCACACCGCCGCCTACGATGGCGCCATTGCAAATCACTTTGGCCGGCTGGTACCCGGGGGCTCAGATCACTTCCCGCGCACTTTCAACACCCAGTTCAACAAGGTGCAGGAGATGCGCTACGGCGAGAATCCACACCAGCAGGCAGCGTTTTACACGGAAGCCAACCCTGCTGAGGTCGGCATCGCTACGGCCAGCCAGCTACAGGGCAAGGAATTGTCCTACAACAATGTCGCCGATACCGACGCGGCGCTGGAATGCGTGAAGAATTTCGAGCAACCGGCCTGCGTCATCGTCAAGCACGCCAATCCCTGCGGGGTGGCGGTGGCCGATGACATCGGTAACGCCTATGACCTGGCCTTCGCTACTGATCCCGAATCCGCGTTTGGTGGCATCATCGCCTTTAACCGCGAACTGGACGCCACTACCGCCGCCGCCATCTGTGAGCGCCAGTTTGTGGAAGTGATCATCGCGCCCAGCGTGAGTAACGAGGCAGCCGAGGTAGTTGCCGGCAAGAAAAATGTGCGACTACTGGCTTGTGGTGAGTGGTCCGGCCCGGTGCCTGCACTGGACTACAAACGCGTCAACGGCGGCCTGCTGGTACAGGATCGCGACCTGGGCATGATCACCCGGGACGACCTCAAGGTCGTCAGCAAAGTCCAGCCGAATGAGCAACAATGGCTGGACCTGCTGTTCGCCTGGAAGGTAGCCAAGTTCGTCAAGTCCAACGCCATCGTCTATGCCAGCAACGGCCAGACCGTGGGTGTGGGCGCCGGCCAGATGAGCCGCATCAATTCGGCTCGCATCGCCGGCATCAAGGCCGAGCATGCCGGCCTGCAAGTGCCCGGTTCGGTGATGGCCTCCGACGCCTTTTTCCCCTTCCGCGACGGCATAGACAGCGCCGGCGAAGCGGGCATTGCAGCGGTCATCCAGCCCGGCGGCTCGATGCGCGATGAAGAGGTTATCGCCGCTGCCGACGAACATGGTATGGCGATGGTCTTCACCGGCATGCGCCACTTCCGCCACTGATGAACATACTCATCGTAGGCGGTGGCGGCCGCGAGCATGCGCTGGCCTGGAAAGCGGCCCAGTCGCCTAATGCAGATACAGTCTATGTGGCGCCCGGTAACGCCGGCACCGCTGCCGAGCCGGGTATCGAGAACGTGGCACTGGGTGTGATGGACTTCGAGGCGCTGGCAGATTTTGCGGTAGCCAATGACGTGGGCCTGACCATCATCGGCCCGGAAGCGCCACTGGTCGGTGGCGTGGTCAACTATTTTGAAGCACGCCAGTTGCGTTGCTTCGGCCCGAGCGAGGGCGCTGCTCAGCTGGAGGGCTCCAAGGCCTTTACCAAGGATTTTCTCGCCCGCCACAATATCCCTACCGGCTCTTACGGCAACTTTACCGAGCTCGAACCGGCGCTGGCTTACCTGCGCGAACACGGCGCACCGATTGTCGTAAAGGCGGACGGCCTGGCTGCCGGCAAGGGTGTCATCGTCGCTGAAACATTACAACAGGCCGAAGAGGCCGTGACTGACATGCTCTCTGGCAACGCCTTTGGCGACGCCGGCTGCCGGGTGGTGATTGAAGAGTTTCTACCTGGCGAAGAGGCCAGCTTTATTGTGATGGTCGATGGCGAGCACGTGCTACCCATGGCCACCAGCCAGGACCACAAGCGCATCGGCGAAGGCGACACCGGCCCCAACACCGGCGGCATGGGCGCCTATTCACCGGCCCCGGTGGTCACCCCGGACGTACACCAGCGCATCATGGACGAAGTTATCCTGCCCACCGTCCGCGGTATGGCCGCGGAAGGCAATGCCTACACCGGTTTCCTCTATGCCGGTCTGATGATCAGTCCGGATGGCGAGCCGAGAGTCATCGAGTACAACTGCCGCTTCGGTGACCCGGAAACCCAACCCATCATGATGCGCCTGCAATCCGACCTGGTTAGCCTCTGTGGCGACGCGTTGGACGGCAAGCTCGACAGCGCCAGTACCCAATGGGACGAGCGCTGCGCCATCGGTGTGGTGCTGGCCGCAGGGGGCTACCCCGGCAGCTATGGCAAAGGAACCCCGATCGAGGGGCTGGATGCCGAGCAGGCGGACAACATCAAGGTCTTCCATGCCGGCACCGCCGAACAGGACAGCCAGGTTGTCACCAGCGGTGGCCGAGTTTTGTGCGTAACCGCGCTGGGCGATAATATCGCCGCGGCCCAGCACGACTGCTACCGTGCGGTCGACAAGATCAGCTGGGAGGGCGTGACCGCGCGCCGCGACATTGGCTGGCGTGCGATAGAGCGCTATAGTCAGGGCAAGTAACGTAAGCGGAGCAGCACATGGGCCAGCGCAGGCTGTCATTGGTAGATCGCCTTATCGGTGAAGCCGACACCGTGCTGCGCACCCTGAGCAATCGCGGCAACCAGGCCGCCCGGCCCTCCCCGGCCGCCGGCCACAGTGACACCGAACTCAATGAAGGCCAGCGCAAACATGTTGCCGGCCTGATGCGGGTAAACCACACCGGTGAAGTTTGCGCCCAGGCGCTCTACCAGGGCCAGGCCCTGACCGCCAGACTGCCCACTGTGCGCGAAGAGATGGACCACGCCGCGGAAGAAGAAGTCGACCACCTGGTCTGGTGCGAACAGCGCTTGCGCGAACTGGACAGTCGACCCAGCCTGCTCAACCCCGCCTGGTATGGATTATCCTTTGCCGTAGGTGCTGTGGCTGGCGCCGTCGGCGACAAGGTCAGCCTGGGCTTCGTGGCCGCCACAGAAGAGCGGGTCTGTAACCACCTCAAAGATCATCTGAAACAACTCCCCGAAGACGACCGCAAATCCCGACTGATTCTGCAGCAGATGCTGGAAGATGAACAGCGCCACGGTGAGAATGCCCTGGAAGCTGGCGGCACTGATTTCCCGAGGCCGGTTAAAGATGCGATGACGGTGGTTTCCGGTTTGATGACCAAAAGTAGTTACTGGGTCTGAGCCTGGACTCAACGCGGGCTAACGGCCGCCTGGACAGTGCACCCACGGTCGCGGAGGCGGCTCAGCGACTCCCTAGGACTGAAACTCAACCACCTCATGACTGTGGGTCATCTCCACCCCAGCCGCACCCAGCATGATCGATGCTGAACAGTACTTCTCGGCCGAAAGCTCCACGGCCCGCTTCACCTGGCTCTCCTTGAGGCCAATGCCCGTCACCACAAAGTGCATATTGATTTTGGTGAACACGGCAGGAACGGCATCGGCGCGCTCAGCCTGCATCTCTACCTTGCAATCCACCACATTCTGACGCGATTTCTTCAGCATGCTCATCACGTCATAGATGGAGCAGCCACCCGTACCCAACAGCAGCATTTCCATCGGCCGGCAGCCCATATTGCGCCCGCCGAGGTCCTCGGGGCCATCCATTACCACGGTATGACCACTGCCTGATTCACCGACAAACATAGCGCCGTCGGTCCACTTTACTGTTGCCTGCATAGTGCTCTCTTTCTCACAGATCCGAAATTTTCAGGCGCACGAGGTTAGCACAACAAGTTACGTTTTACTTGCATCCGCCGTGGGTTACTATTTGCTATTAACGGCGGCACCTACAGAGAGGCTCAGGGTGATAAAACCCCAGATAATAAACGCGATACCGAGTGTGGAGGCCTTCCTTAGGCACTGCCAGCGGCAGGACTACAAGGCCAAGAGCGTGATCATGCGGCAGGGGGAGCAAAGTGACTCGCTGTACCTGATCCTCGATGGCTCGGTGTCGGTGATGGTTGAAGATGAGGCCGATCACGACCACAAAATGGTCGTTAGCTATCTCAACCCCGGGGACTTCTTCGGCGAGATGGGCCTGTTCGCTGAAGAGGAGGAAGTTCGCAGTGCCATGATCATGGCCAAAACACAGTGTGAGGTGGCGGAGATTTCCTACGAGCGCTTCCACCAGATTCGCAGTCAATTCCCGGATATCCTGTTTGCCATTGCCCGGCAGATGGGAGTGCGGCTACGCCAGACCACCCGCAAGCTGAAAGACCTGGCCTTTGTTGACGTGTCGGGCCGTATCGCGCAGACCCTGCTCGACCTGTGCAAAGAGCCCGATGCAATGACTCACCCCGACGGCATGCAAATCAAGATCACCCGTCAGGAGCTGGGCAAGATTGTTGGCTGTTCACGGGAAAGGGCCGGACGGGTATTAAAGATACTGGAGCAGGACGGGCTGGTCTCGGTAGCAGGCAAGACCATGGTGGTATTCGGTACCCGCTAGAAAAATAATTCCCGCAACCGCTCTCCGGGCTCCTCGGCTCGCATAAACGCTTCACCCACAAGGAATGCATGCACGTTCTGTTCGCGCATCGCCGAGACGTCATCAATGGTATGAATACCACTCTCGGTGATAACGATTCGGTCCTCAGGGATATGGGGTAACAGCCGCAGAGTCGAATCCAGAGACGTTTCGAAGGTACGCAGGTCGCGGTTGTTAATGCCGATCAACGGCGTGGACAATGTCAGTGCTCGCTCCAGCTCTGGCAGGTCATGCACTTCCACCAGCACATCCACGCCAACTTCCGCGGCAGTCGCTGCCAACTCGTGCAGCTGCTCATCGTCCAACGCTGCAACAATTAATAGCACCGCATCGGCGCCGATCGCTCGCGCCTCGACTATCTGATAAGGGTCTACGGTGAAATCCTTGCGCAACACCGGTAAATCGCAAGCGGCCCTTGCCTGTTGCAAGTATTGGTCAGAGCCCTGGAAAAAATCCACGTCGGTCAGTACCGACAAACAGGCTGCGCCACCGCGCTGGTAACTCTGGGCAATCTGCGCGGGGACAAAATCTTCTCGTATCACGCCCTTGCTGGGCGATGCTTTCTTCACCTCGGCGATGACCGCCGGCTCTTCCTGTGCTACCCGTGCTTGCAGTGCCGCTGCAAAACCGCGCGTTGGCGTCTGCTCGCTTATTCGCGCTTCAAGACTCGCAAGGGAATTAATGGCGCTCAGTGCAGCCACCTCTTCACGCTTGCGCGCCAGTATTTTATCGAGAATGGTTCCGGATCCCATCATCATTACCTAGCTCCCATCGCCGCGCATGAGCTGGGTAAAATCGACGAAGGACTTCAGCTTTTCCCGTGCCTGTCCTGAAGACAGCAGGTCTTCTGCCATGGCAACCCCGTCGGCCAGGGTCGCTGCGATACCACTGACATAAATGGTGGCACCAGCGTTGAAGGCAATAATGGCTGCCGCTTTCTGGGCTGCTGGCTCCTTGGCACCGGACAGGGCGTCGCGGATCAGCGCTGCCGATGCAGATGCGCTGTCTACGCTCAGCCCTTCCAGCGACTGCACTTCCAGGCCAACATCCTCCGGAGAAATCTTGTAGGTGCTGATATTGCCATCGCGTAGTTCAGCGACCAGCGTACTGCCGGCTATAGAAATCTCATCCAGGCCCTCGTCCGCATGCACCACCATGGCATGCTCGCTGCCAAGTGCTTTGAGCACGTGGGCAAGGGGCTCGCAGAGGTCTGCCGAGAAAACACCCATCACCTGTCGCCTCACCTTGGCCGGGTTGGTCAGCGGACCCAGAATATTAAACAGGGTACGCATGCCCAGCTCCCGCCGCGGACCGACCGCATAACGCATAGCACTGTGATGGGCCGGCGCGAACATAAAGCCCATACCCACCTCGGTAATCGCCCGGGCGACCTGCTCGGGGCCCAGGTCCAGCGGTACACCCAGTACTTCCAGTACATCGGAACTGCCGCTGGTGCTGGAGACAGAGCGGTTACCGTGTTTGGCGACCCGAGCGCCGGCGGCCGCCACTACAAAGGTAGAAGCGGTGGATACATTAAACAGGTTAGCGCCATCGCCACCGGTACCAACGAGATCGACCAGGTTGTCCTGGGGCACATCGACGGGCGTCGCCAGGTCACGCATCACCTGCGCAGCGCCGGCGATTTCGTCAATGGTCTCACCCTTCATACGCAGAGCTACCAGCAAACCACCGATCTGGGCGTCGGTGGCGTCACCGGTCATGACCTGGCGCATAACGCCAGCCATTTCATCCCGCTGCAAGTCTTCGCCCTCCACCAGCCGGGCCATTGCCTGTTGAATGTTCATGACGTCTCCTACTGCTCCAAAAAATTGCGCAGCAGATCGTGCCCGTGCGCGGTAAGAATTGATTCGGGGTGAAACTGTACCCCTTCGATGGCCAGTTCGCGATGCCGCAGCCCCATGATCTCATCCATCTCCCCGGACTCGGTCTGCGTCCAGGCAGTGATTTCCAGGCAGTCGGGCAGGCTTTCGCGCTCCACCACCAGGCTGTGGTAGCGAGTTGCCTCGAAGGGCTCGCTCAGACCTTTGAAAACGCCTTCACCCTGGTGATGAATCGGCGAGGTCTTGCCATGCATCACCTTGCGGGCCCGCACTACCTTGCCGCCGAAAACCTGGCCGATGCTCTGGTGCCCGAGGCAGATACCCAGTATTGGCAGCGTGCCGGCATAGGCCTCAATAACTGCCATGGAGATGCCCGCCTCGTTGGGTGTGCACGGGCCGGGTGAGATCACGATCTTCTCGGGAGCCAGGGCGGCAATGTCTTCCACGGTTATCTCGTCGTTACGCACCACGTGCACCTGCGCGCCCAGTTCGCCGAAGTACTGCACCACGTTGTAGGTAAAGGAGTCGTAGTTATCGATCATCAGCAACATGATTATTCCTCCCCCGCCAAAACCATAGACGCGGCCCGAAACATCGCGCGGGCCTTGTTATGCGT
The DNA here is from genome assembly GCA_938074135.1 of uncultured Halieaceae bacterium. The sequence continues at coordinate 10,075 of CALJFL010000087.1, forward strand.
TTCTTTCCACTCCAGACGCGGCACCGAGTCGGCCACAACCCCGCCACCGGCCTGAACGAACAACCGCCCGTCTTTTATCACCGCGGTGCGGATGGCGATGGCGGTATCCATATCACCGGCCCAGGAAATATAGCCCACCGCGCCGCCGTAGACGCCGCGCTTTACCGGTTCCAGTTCGTCAATAATCTCCATGGCCCTTATCTTGGGTGCGCCGGACAGGGTGCCGGCAGGCAATGTCGCCTTGAGCACATCGATAGCTGAACGCCCCGGCTTCAGCTTGCCGGTCACGTTGGAGACGATATGCATCACATGGGAATAGCGCTCCACAACCATCTTGTCGGTCAGGTCGACGCTGCCGATCTCGGCGATTCGGCCGACATCATTGCGGCCAAGGTCGATCAGCATCAGGT
>CALJFL010000088.1 GCA_938074135.1 uncultured Halieaceae bacterium
ATCAAGATCATCATGAATTCCTTCTACGGTGTATTGGGGACGCCGGGCTGCCGGTTCTTCGATGCCCGCCTCGCCAGTTCCATCACCCTGCGCGGGCACGAAATCCTGCAGCGCACCCGTGACCATATTGAGCAGGCTGGCCACCGGGTGATTTATGGCGATACCGACTCGGTATTTGTGTGGATTCAGCGTGCCACCAGCGACGCAGAAGCCCGAACGGCAGGGCGTGAGCTACAGGACATGCTGAACAACTGGTGGACGCAGCAGGTGCGCGAGCAGTTCGGGCTGGACAGTGTGCTGGAACTGGAATTTGAGACGCACTTCAAACGTTTCCTGATGCCGACAGTGCGGGGCTCGGACAAGGGCAGTAAGAAACGTTACGCCGGCGTAGTCGCAGGACGCGATGGCGATCAGCTGGTGTTCAAGGGCCTGGAAAATGTGCGCACCGACTGGACCCGGCTGGCGCGGGAGTTCCAGGAAGAGCTGTACCGGCGGATCTTTATGGACGAACCCTTCGAAGACTATGTGAAATTAATGACGGCAGAAGTGCTGGCCGGTGAACGCGATGCCGAGCTGGTTTACCGCAAACGCCTGCGCCGTCGATTGGATGACTACGAGCGCAACGTGCCACCTCATGTGCAGGCGGCGCGGCGCTGCGGCGAGCGGGGGCTGCCGGTGCCGTCACGGGGCAGCTGGGTGGAATACGTAATCACCAGTGCCGGCGCCGAGCCAGCGGCGGCACCCTCGGCACAGCTGGATTACCAACACTATGTGGATCGGCAGTTGCTGCCAGTGGCCGATGGCATTCTCGGCTTCGTCGGTACGTCGTTCAGCGCCCTGACCGACCGCCAGTTCGACCTGTTCTAGTCGCCAAAGAAATCAGCACGCAAGCCCGGGTAGTCTGCCGCCGGCAAGCGCGGCCCGTAATTGGCCACGATCTTGCCCGCTGCCAGGCTGGCGAAGCGGCCGGCCGTCGGGAAGTCTTCACCGCGTGTAATCGCATACAGGAATGCCCCGGCGAACATGTCACCGGCACCGTTGCTGTCGACCGCCTGCACCCGGTGAGGCGGAATTTCGGCCAGCTCGCTGCCGTCAAAGGTGATTGCCCCATCGGCACCGCGGGTGATCACAAAACTGTTGGCCACCTGCTTGATGGTCTCGATAGCTTGTTGCAGGTCGTCAGTTTGGGCCCAGCCCAGCGCCTCGGCTTCGTTGCAGAAAATCAGGTCCAGTCGCTCACCGACAATTTCTTCCATGCCCTCGCGGAAAAATTCGACCATGCCCGGATCGGAGAAGCTCAGCGCGGTTTTCACGCCAGCAGCCTGCGCAACCTCGCGGGCTTTTACCGCTGCGGCGCGGCCGGTAGGCGATGTCACCAGGTAGCCCTCGATGTACAGGTACTCCGAGTCGGCGATGGCGTTGTGGTCGAGTTGCTCCACCGACAGTGTTTCGGAGATGCCGAGGTAGGTGTTCATGCTGCGCTCGGCGTCCGGGGTGATCAGCACCAGGCATTTGCCCGTGATGCCGTTCTCGCGACCGTTAACCAGGCAGTGATCGACACCGGCGGTTTCCAGGTCGGCGACATAGATGTCTCCGTCGGCATCGTTGGCAACTTTGCAGGACATAAACGTCGGGCCACCAAACTGGGCGGTGGCGATCATTGAGTTGCCGGCGCTGCCACCGCTGGCGTGGCTGGCTTTGACCAGGTGATCGTCCAGATGACTCAGCAGTTCTCGCTGGCGCTCCTGGTCGACCAGTGTCATCAGACCCTTGCCCACCGCCATCTTGTCCAGCTCGCGGTCCTCAACCTTGATCTCGGTATCGACCAGCGCCGCACCGATGCCATACACCTTGTACTTCTTCATTGCTTAATGCCTGTTGGAATTTCAGCGGGCTATTATCCGGATACCACAGTTAATTAAAAGCTACTTCGCGCGGGATTACTTGCCCTCTGCCGCCGGCGCACACCTTCAAAGAGGTGTCCGCTAGACACGCCGTTAACCCATCCATGGGGGCTCGGGCTCGACATCCATGTCTCGCACGGTCTATCAGACACCTCTTTAAAGGTCTGTGCCTCCACTGCGCCATGTTTTCAGATCTGCTATGCGCTTTGGTTTGTGGGTAAATGCCTTGGTTGGCACCGAGAGATACAATTTTTGCTGTAAACTCGCAGCCCATGACTCGCACTTCCCGCCCTTTCCTGAAACTGTTCATCACCCTCGCTGTGATTGGACTAATGGGGCTGATTTATCTCGATGCGCGGATCACGGCGACCTTTATCGACAAGATGTGGGAGTTGCCGGCCAAGGTGTATGCCCGCCCCCTGGAGCTTTTTGAAGGGGCCAAGCTAAAACCGGATGACCTGGCGTACGAGTTGGAAGTACTGGGTTACCGCAAGGTGTCCAGCGCGCGCAGCCCGGGGCAGGTGTCGCGGGCCGGCAATCGCTTTGACATTTACACCCGCGGATTCAGTTTTCCCAACGAACGCGAGCCTGCCCAGGGTATTCGGCTGGCCTTCGAGGGCAATCGCATCGGCTCCCTGACCCGCGGTGGCAAACCGGTCGACCTGATGCGGCTGGACCCGGTGCAGATTGGTGGCATTTATCCGCTGCATGGCGAAGACCGCATCCTGGTGCGACTGGCCGATGTGCCGGACACCCTTATCGGTGCTTTGCTGGCGACCGAGGACCAACGTTTTTACAGTCACTGGGGTTTTTCGATAACCGGCATTGCTCGTGCTGCGCTGAGTAACGCCCGTTCCGGTCAGGTGGTCGCCGGTGGCAGTACGATCACCCAACAGCTGGTCAAGAACTATTACCTGACACCGGAACGGACCATCACCCGCAAGCTGACCGAGCTGGTGATGGCGGTATTGCTGGAACTGCATTACAGCAAAGACCAGATTCTGGAGAGCTACCTGAACGAGATTTATCTCGGTCAGGAGGGCCCCCGCGCCATTCATGGGTTTGCGCTGGCGTCCCGGCATTATTTTGATACGCCGCTGGAGCAGTTGAGTCTGCACCAACAGGCGCTACTGGTGGGCATGATTAAGGGCCCGTCGCTGTACAACCCGCTGCGTAACCCCGAGCGCGCCCGGGAGCGGCGCGATCTTGTGCTGGACCTCATGGTGGAACAGGGTGTTATCAGCGAGGAACACGCGATTATTGCCCTGGCCATGCCGCTGGGACTGAATAAAAACCGGCGGGTGCGCGACACCTTCCCCGCGTACCTGGACCTTGTGCGACGACAGTTGCGTGAGGAATACCGGGAGGAAGACCTCACCACCCAGGGACTCAATATCTTTACGCCTTTCGACCCGATTCTGCAGCGTCAGGCCGAGCGCAGTACCACCGCGGTGATGGACCAGATTGATAAAAGTGGAGAGCTGGAGAGTGCCACCGTGGTGACCCGCTTTGATACCGGCGAGGTGGCGGCGCTGGTCGGCGGTCGGCGGGTGCGCTACGCCGGATTCAATCGCGCGCTTGATGCCAGGCGGCCGGCGGGCTCACTGCTGAAGCCGGCAATTTACCTGGCGGCACTGGAGCAACCCAAGCGTTACACCCTGGCCACGCCATTGTCAGACCGCAAGGTCTCGGTCGAGGGCCCTGGCGATCAGCTGTGGGAGCCACGTAACTTTGACCGGCAGGCGCATGGCGACGTCCTATTGCACCAGGCGCTGGCCAAATCCTATAACCTGGCGACGGCGCGGCTGGGGCTGGAGCTTGGCCTGGACAACGTGGTCGATATGCTGCGTCGCCTGGGCGTTGACGGACCGATACCCGAGGTGCCGGCGCTGACGCTGGGGGCCGGGGAGTATTCTCCTATGGCGATGGCGGCCATGTATCAGGCGATCGCCGCCGGCGGATTTCGCATGCCACTGAGGAGTATCCGGGATATTGTCGATGCTCAGGGTGACTCATTGCAGCGCTACCCGCTGGCCTACGAGCGAACGGTGAGCCTGCAGGCCGTGCACCTGCTGCACTACGCCCTGCGCGAAGTTGTCCGCGAGGGTACCGGCAAGGGTGTCTATCGCTATCTCGGTCCGCAATTCGAGGTCGCCGGCAAAACCGGCACCACCAACGAGGGCCGCGATTCGTGGTTTGCAGGGTTCTCCGGCGATTTGCTGGCTGTGAGCTGGGTAGGGCGCGATGACAACGGCGGCACCGGGCTTACTGGCAGCACCGGCGCCCTCAAAGTCTGGGCTCACTTCATGTCGCGCTCGGCGCAGCGATCCTTTGCCTATCGCATGCCCGACGGAATTGAACTGCACTCGGTGGACGACGACAATGGTTACCTGACGGGCAAGGGCTGTCCGAATTATCGGCTGCTGCCCTTCATTGCTGGTTCGCAGCCGGCGAACAGGACCAATTGCACCGAGCGAAAATCAACAATCAAGGACTGGTTCCAGTCGCTGTTTGGCGGAGATAGTGGATGATTCAGCAGAACACGATACTGCGCGCAATGTTACTGGTCGGCCTGTTAGCGCTGGGAGGCTGTTCTATATACAGCATGCCCGGTGACAGCGATCCGGCGCCGGTCGAGCAAAAGCAGCCCGATTACAGTGCGACGCCGGGCAAGCCTCCGGCGACACCTTCACCGCCAGCTATCATGCCACCGGAACCGAATGACAGTAATGCCTATGGCGGTTTGTTGGCCAAAGCCGGTGAGGCTCGTGATCGGGGTGATTACGAGCAGGCCCTGGCGCTGTTGGAGCGCGCTCAGCGCATTGATCCGGACAGCGGTGAAATCTATCTGGCGCTGGCCCAGACTTACCAGGCCAAGGGCGATACTGCGCTGGCCAGTTCCACCGCCGAGCGGGGCTTGTTGTATTGCCAGGGCAGTAGTGAGTGCAATGCCTTGCGGGCCTACATCCGCTGACGCGCTCGGCTAGCGGTCGCCGACGACCACCTCAAACCCCTGCGCCACTGGCTCGAAGGTCAGTAGTTGGTTGATACAGGCCGGCATGTCGCCCGCCGAATGGCTGACGAAGATGACCTGTGTATCGCTGTGCTCGGCGATGTGATCGATGGCCTGCAGAATCAGGCGGCGGTGGTAGCCGTCCAGGCCCAGGGTGGGTTCGTCCAGCAACAGGATGACCGGCGCTTTGACCATCGCCCGGGCCAGCAACACCATGCGTTGCAGCCCGAAAGACAGAGCATCGAAACTTTCCCGGCTGTACTGCTCCAGCCCGAGCGCCACCAGCCAGGCCTGCCCCAGATCACGCTGGGCATCGCCCCAGTGGTCGAACAAGCCGATAGTGTCGAAGAACCCGGAGACCACCACTTCAATCACTTTCATGCCGCGGGCGAAGTTCAACTGTAGTTGGGTGTCCAGCTGGCCGTACTTTTGCTTGATATCCCAGATACTCTCGCCGCTGCCCCGGCGAATGCCAAACAGCGTGATGTCCTGCCCGTAGGCCTTGTGGTTGTCGCCGGTGACCAGGCTGAGCAGGGTTGTCTTGCCGCAGCCGTTAGGGCCCGACACGCAGCAGTGTTGGCCACGCTCGAACCGCCAGTCCACTTGCTGTAATACCTGCAGGTCGCCGTAGCGCACCGCTACATCGTGCAAGGCCAGCAGCGGCCCGTGATCGGGAATGGTATAGCTGCGTGGAGCCGGCGCGGGTAATGTGCCAAGCGCCGGCAGCGGTGGTTCCATCAATGCGCCCGTGGCGGGATTTGCCACGACCTCTGCCCGCGGGCCGTTGGCAAGCACACTGCCCTGATCGAGCAGTAGCACGTGGCTGCAGCCCATGGGCACATCACGCAGTTGCCGGCAAAGCAGCAGCAGCGGTGTATTACCGGCCAGCAGTTCGTCGATCACTGCCTGCATTTCCTGCTGGCTGCGCTGGTCGAGACCATCCAGCGGGCTGTCCAGGATTAGCAGCCCCGGTTCAGACAGCATAGCCTTGATCAGCAGCGTTTTGCGCATCTCACCGGTGGAGATAAAGCGCAGGCCCCGATCCAGAATATGGCCAATGGCCAGCCGCCTTACCCACTCGTCAAAACGCTTGTCAGGCTCACGCTCACCCAGGATCGCCCGTGCCACGGTGGTGCCAGTGTCACTTGCGTCGGCGCGAAACTCCGAGTCGTCGAGTTTTTTGTCGCGATCACACAGGGCCTTGGCCTGCTCAAAACAGACGTAGGCCACGCCGCGCTCATCCAGTCGTGGCGAGCGGACGATGTCGCCGGAGGCGTGGTTGGCCTGCCCACTGATGATCCGGGCAAGGCTGGTCTTGCCGGCACCGTTGGGGCCGAGGCAGGCCCAGTGCTGCCCCTCCTCCAGGGTCCAGTCGACATCTTTCAGGGCGGGCAGGGCGCGGTAGACCAGGTTTACGGCGTGAAGGCGCAGCAGCGGAGCAGTCAATTCTAGGTCCCGTGGTGTGGCGGCAGCCGCGGAGTTTACCCTTTAGTGGCGGGCTTATTCAAAGCGCTGGTTGCGCTGGTTCCGGTCAGCTGGCTTAATTCGGGGTTCCCAATGCTTCCGGATCCACTCGCTTGTCAGTTCCGCTTTTACAACTTATCGAAACACGTCTGGCCGATCACAAGCACCGTCGCAAGTGGTTGCGCCGCTACACCAAACGTTCCGCAGTTGCGCTGATCCTGCAGATTCGTGAGGGTGAACTGAATGTGCTGATGATCAAGCGGGCCGAACGTAAAGGCGACCCGTGGTCCGGCCACATGGCGTTCCCCGGCGGTCGCATGGATCCCGGCGATGATCATGGCTACGCCGTGGCGGTGCGCGAGACGGAAGAGGAGGTTGGGCTGACGCTGGGCGACGAAGATCCCTGCATAGGCCGGCTATCCGACATCCGGGCTGCGCCGCGACGACTACCTTTTGGTATGACCGTCAGTGTTTTTGTTTTCCGGCTTGATCGGGAGTTCGTCTTCACGCCCAACTACGAGGTAGCCGAAACGGTCTGGGTACCGCTGGAATTCCTGCTCGATACCGACAACCGCGAGACCATGGTTTGGGAGCGGGGCAATATCAAGATCCCGATGCCCTGCTATTGGTATGAGGGCCGCCGTATATGGGGGCTTTCGCTGATGATGCTCGATGAATTGATGGACCTGGTTGAAGGGACTAACCCCGCGCGCAAGATCTGGCGTCGCTAGTCCTCATCTCCGCGCAGGAAAGCGCGGGTGTCCAGCATCAAATCGCGCAGCGCCGGATCCTGCTTACTGGCTTCGATGAGGGCGTCACGGCTGACCTCACCATTGACATAGCCGCTAACGAGCTCGAGCAATACCGGCGTCATCTCCGGCTCACGGACCCAGCGCGGTGCCGCTACCAGATTGCCAGTGACGACCTCGCCGCTTTGAGCCAGCCAGTAGCCACCGCAGCTTGAAAGGCTGTAGTCATCCACGCGGCCATAGCTGAAGTTGGGGGTGTTGGGGTTGAAACCACCGGGCACGGATTCGCGGATGCGATCCAGGGCCATCACCCACTGGCTGCCAATGGGAAACAGCTCCACTTCCGGACGACAGTAGTTGGCGGTCTTTAACCACACGCGCAGATCGCTGCGCTCGTCACTGCCTCGCAGGCGCTGGTCAACGGCCAGGTCGATGGAATTGCCTTTGGTGGCGATGACGGTGGCGCTGACGACCAGGTCGGTCTCAGCTTGTACTTTATCAAAAGACCCCTGCCACAGGCAGCTGCATTCTGGGTCGGCAAACGCCGGCAGCGCAGCCAGCAAAAGGGTTAGCAGGGTCAGCGGGCGCCAGCTCATCGGCTCACTGCAGCGCTTTGGCGGCATCCAGCGCGAAGTAGGTCAGGATGCCATCGCAACCGGCCCGCTTGAATGCGAGTAAAGATTCGAGAATTACTGCCTCCCGCTCAAGCCAGCCTTGCTCGAAGGCGGCCATGTGCATGGCGTATTCGCCACTGACCTGGTAGGCAAATGTGGGGGCGGCCAATTCCTGCTTCACCCGCCGCACGATATCCAGATAGGGCATGCCGGGCTTGACCATGATCATGTCTGCCCCCTCGGCCAGGTCCAGGGCACATTCGTGCAGGGCCTCGTCGCTGTTGCCGGGGTCCATCTGGTAGCTGAATTTGTTGCCGCCCTTGATATTGCCTGCTGAGCCCACCGCGTCGCGAAATGGGCCGTAATAGCTCGAAGCGTACTTCGCCGAGTACGCCATGATCAGTGTATTGGCGTGACTGCTGTCTTCCAGGGCAGTGCGGATGGCGCCGATGCGACCGTCCATCATGTCCGAGGGCGCCACGACGTCGGCGCCGGCGCTGGCGTGGGACAAGGCCTGTTTTACCAGCACCTCGCTGGTCACATCGTTGAGCACATAGGCGGCATCGTCGATGATTCCGTCCTGGCCATGGGTGGTAAATGGGTCCAGGGCAACGTCGGTGATGATGCCGAGCTCCGGTACCGCGTCTTTCAATGCAGCCACTGCCCGTTGCACGAGTCCGTCCGGGTTGTAGGCTTCCTCGGCCAGCAGGCTCTTGCGTTCTGCGCCAACAACAGGAAACAGCGCCATGGCGGGAATGCCCAGCGCGTGCACGTCCCGCGCCTGCTTGACCAACAGGTCTACGCTGAGGCGTTCTATGCCGGGCATGGAAGCGACTTTCTCGCGCTGGTCTTTACCCTCCACAACGAAGACCGGGAAAATCAGGTCAGCCGGGGATAGCGTGCTTTCGCGCACCAGGCGTCGGGAAAACTCGTTGGCTCGCAGGCGGCGCATCCGCGTATGCGGGAAAGGTCCTCGTTGGGTCTGGAAAGCCATGCTGTTCTCCTGGGTCAGAGGCTGGCGAAGGCGTTGCGAGCCGCCGCCACGGTCTGTTCAATGTCTTCGTCGCTATGGGCCACAGACATGAAGCCAGCCTCGTACGATGCCGGTGCCAGATAGACGCCCTGCGACAGCATCGAATGAAAGAAGCGGTTGAAGGCGTCGGTGTCACAGGCCATCACCTGGCTGTAATTGCTGATGCTCTGCTCGGCGGTAAAGAAACCGCCGAACATGCTGCCAGCGTGGTTGGTGGTGAAGTTGATGCCCGCGTCATCGGCGGCTTGTTGCAGGCCCTGGCACAACTGTTCAGTGCGCTCGAACAGGAGCGGATAAAAGCCGTCTCTTGCAATGATGTCCAGGGTGGCCAGACCGGCAGCCATGGCGATCGGGTTCCCCGACAGGGTGCCCGCCTGGTAGACCGGGCCCAGCGGCGCAATCTGTTCCATGATCTCGCGGCGGCCCCCGAAGGCGCCAACCGGCATGCCGCCACCTACAACCTTGCCCAGGCAGGTGAGGTCGGCAGCGATATTGTAGTAGCCCTGGGCGCCTTGCAGGCCGAAGCGAAAGCCGGTCATCACCTCGTCGAGGATCAGTACAGCGCCACTGGCGTCGCACACCTCGCGCAGTGTCTCCAGGAAGCCCTCCGCTGGCGGGATGCAATTCATATTGCCCGCCACCGGTTCGACGATCACACAGGCGATATGTTCGCCGTGCTCGGCGAAGGCCTGCCTGACCCCATCATTGTCATTGTAGGTCAGCGTCATGGTGTGGTCGGCCAATGATGCCGGTACACCGGGCGAGCTGGGCACCCCGAGGGTAAGCGCCCCAGAGCCTGCCTTGACCAGCAGGGAATCAGAGTGGCCGTGGTAGCAACCTTCAAACTTGACGATGGTATCGCGGCCAGTGAAGCCGCGGGCGAGGCGGATGGCGCTCATGGTGGCCTCGGTGCCCGAGTTCACCATGCGCACCAGGTCCATGCCCGGCATGATCTCGCAGATACGATCAGCCAGCTCGATCTCCAGTTCGGTGGGGGCGCCGAAGCTCAGCCCTTTCTCGCTCTGGCATATGACGGCCTCGCGCACCTCCGGATGGTTATGGCCCATGATCATTGGACCCCAGGACAGCACGTAATCGATGTAGCGTTTGCCCTCGCAGTCATACACGTAGGCACCATCGCTGTGGTCGATGAACACAGGTGTTCCCCCGACGGCCTTGAAGGCCCGCACGGGCGAGTTGACGCCTCCGGGGATGTGTTCCCGGGCGCGCTCAAACAGTTGTTCCGATGTGCTCATGTGGTTCCTTGTCGGTGTGTCATGGTGGCGCCGTTCATTGCCGTCTGACTTGGCTACAGGCGGTGAATTATCGGGGCTGCCCGCCAGAATATCCAGCCCTGCCCAGGCCCTGTCAAAAGGGTTTCAGTACAGCCAGCAATACGATGCCGAACAGGAACAGGACAGGCACCTCGTTGAAGAAGCGGTAAAACACATGGCTGTGTGAGTCGGTGTCGCTGTTAATCGCCTTGACGTAACGACCGCACTGCAGGTGATATACCACCAGGAAAGCGACCCCGGCCAGTTTCAGCCACAACCAGGTTGCGGTGAAATAGTAGTCGGGATTCTGGCCGATCATGGCGAGGCCGAAGCCGATGGCCAGTAGCATGAATGGGGTGACGAAGCGATACAGTTTGCGTGCCATGATCGCCAGTTGCACCCGGGTTTCACCGTGCTCACTGGCCGCGTAGTACACAAAAATGCGCGGCAGGTAGAACAGACCGGCAAACCAGCACACGACAAATATCAGGTGAAAGGCCTTAAGCCACAGCATGTCGGTTCCTCACAATATCAAAGTTGGGACAGGGAGAAGGACTCGATGCTCTCCCGGGTGACCACGCCCTGCAGCACGCGATTACCGCTACTGCCGCGGCCGTAAACGCACACGGCTTCGACGGTACTGCCGCGTATGGTGTCCATTGCTTGTCGCAAGGTGGCCTGCACGGGCACAGATGCGACCGTCCAGCGCCGGATGCCCGCTCCGGTCAGGTCGGCCGGCTCCGCTGTCGATGCCTGTTCCTGCAGCCAGGTCACCAGATCTGTGCCGTTGACCAGGTAAAGATCTTCCTTATCCCGGTGTATCAGGCACCAGGTCGGGGTGGCGTTAATCAACGGTTGGCTGGCCGAGGCCTCCAGCAGTGCCGGCACCCTGGTGACGCTCATTTCCATATTAGACGTGACGTCCGTGCGGTGCAGAAGCTGGTTCAGGGGGTCGTCCGGCAGATTGCGCTGCAACTGTCGCAGTACCGCCTGGTGGGCCGAGCGCTGGCGGAAGATACCGGTATTGGTGAGGTTGGCGGCGACGATGGCCAGCAGTGCAGGCATGGCGATACCGATGGACTGGGTGAGCTCGATCACCGCAAGGATGGCGGCCAGCGGTGCGCTGAGCACGGCGCCCATGGCGGCGGCCATACCGATCACGATGTACAGGGTCTGGTGGGATGCCAGCTCCGGCCAGACCATCTGGCCGCCGATGCCCAGTGCTCCACCGAGACAGGCACCGATAATAAGGTTCGGCCCAATCAGACCTATCGGCATGCCCACGCCGCAGGAGAAACTGGTGGCCAGCAGTTTGCAGGCGGCGATGGTCAGCAGGGCAAGCAGTGCTATTTCACCGTGCAGGGCGGCGTCCAGGGTGTCGTAACCGATGCCCAGCACTTCGGGTACCACTAACGCCAGGCTGCCGGTCAACAGGCCAGCGAGCGCGAAACGCACCACGACCGGCCAATGGCCTAACTTCGCGGCAAGGCTGCTGGCCTTGATGAAAAGCGCTACTGCCATGCCGCAAAGCACGCCCAGCAGGATGATATAGGGAATCTCCCACAGGGAATTGAGTTCGATGGCGGGAATGGTGAACAGTCCGGCGCCCCCGATACCCAGATTTCGACTCACCGCCGATGCCGCGACAGCCGACATCATCACGGGAATAAAACCGGCCACTGTGTACTCGACGATAATCACTTCCATCGCAAATATAACGCCGGCCAGGGGTGTGTTGAAGGCCGCGGCAATACCGCCGGCGGTGCCGCAGGCCACCAGTACCCGCAGGCTATTGTTGGGCAGCCCCAGCCGTTGTCCGATGAGACTGTTGGCGGCGCCACCGAGGTGTACGCCAGGGCCTTCGCGGCCGCCGGATTGCCCGGTGGCCAGCGCAAAGGCGCCGCCGATAAACTGAACCACCGCGTTGCGCCAGGGCAGCACCCCGTAGTGAGAGTGCATGCGGCTGAGTACGTGGACGATACCGATTTCCCGATCCTCCGGTCGCAGCGCCCAGAAAGCGAGCCCCAACAATGTTGCTCCGGCGGCAGGCAGGGCGAAGGCCAGCCAGCTCGGCAGGGACTCGAAGTCCTCGCCGCCGGCAACGCCCCACAGGCCGGCTAATTCCCGGATGGCAAGCTCAAACGCCAGCACCACCAGGCCCGAGACAATCCCGCCGACGATACCCAGTAGCGCATAGGAGAGGGCTGACTCATAGTTGGTCAGGGAGCGCCGGTATCTGCCCAGGAGGTTGTACAAGGGGGTGCGCCTGTCTCGTCAAAACCCCAATATTACCAGTTATCTGCCGTGTTATTGCTTTTATACTAGGCGGCCGCATCGGCGGGACGGAGCCGGGCGGGGAGTAGCCCGGGACAGTAATACAGGGGCCGGTAAATGATCAGCGTAGGCATAGTAGGTGGCACCGGATATACCGGGGTGGAATTGTTGCGCCTGCTGGCGCAGCACCCGCAAGCTGAAGTGGTGACAATTACCTCTCGGGCTGAAGCTGGCCGCCGGGTCGACGACCTGTTTCCCAATCTGCGCGGGCACTATGAATTGGCGTTTTCCGAGCCGGATGTGAAGCAGCTCTGCGCGTGCGATATCGTCTTTTTTGCCACCCCTCACAATGTTGCGATGAACCTGGTGCCGGAATTGTTGGCCGCAGGTGCTCGCATTATTGATCTTTCCGCAGATTATCGTCTCAGGGACCATGCCCTGTGGTCGCAGTGGTATGGCGAACCCCACGCCAGCCCCGAGCTCCTCGGCGAAGCAGTCTATGGTCTGCCCGAGGTTAACCGGGAGGCCATCGCCGGTGCCCGCCTGGTGGCTTGCCCGGGATGCTACCCAACTTCAGTGCAGCTGGGTTTCCTGCCGCTATTACGTAACGGTCTGATCGATCCTGGCAGCCTGATTGCCAGTGCAGCCTCGGGGGTCAGCGGCGCTGGTCGCCAGGCCAAGATAGACAATCTGCTGACCGAGGCCGGTGACAGTTTCAAGGCCTATGGTGTCGCCGGTCACCGGCATTTACCGGAAATAGAGCAGGGGCTTGCGGACATCGCCGGGCATCCGGTGCAGGTCACCTTTGTGCCTCATCTTGTGCCAATGAGTCGGGGAATTCACGCGACCCTGTTTGCCAGGCTGACCGATACCTCCGTCGATCTGCAACAGTTGTTTGAATCGTCCTATGCCAGCGAGCCTTTCGTGGACGTGCTACCGGCGGGCAGTTTCCCGCAAACGCGCACCGTGCGGGGCGCCAATACCTGTCGCATGGCGGTAACGGTGCCACAGCAGCGCGATACCGTGGTGGTGACCGTTGTCGAAGACAACCTGGTGAAGGGTGCCTCCGGTCAGGCTATCCAGGACATGAACATCATGCTGGGGCTGCCAGAGGAAATGGGGCTGGGCCAGGTCGGCTTGTTGCCCTGAGCTGCTCATGACCAGTAGCCGTTATCGCTCCAGTCTCAGTCGTGTCTCGGCCCGCCGCCGCTTACAGGTGATCGCGGCGGCACTGCTGGCGGCGGTGATTCTGGCTGCCGGATTCTATCTGGGCCAACTGGCCGCTTACAGTGGCATGGGTATTGATCCCGAGCTGTACCGACAGTTACGCGCTGAACAGCCAAAATTGGAGCAGCAAATACAGGCCCTGGAGACTGAGCTGGCCACGCAGAGGTCGCGCAACCAGGTTGACCGCGCGGCCCTGGAATTACTGCGTAGCGACCTGGCCAGCCATAAAAACGAAATTGTCGATCTCGAAGAAGGGTTGCGATTTTACCGGGAACTGATGGCACCCGGTGAGTTGGCTCAGGGTCTCAGCCTGCGTAGCCCGGAACTGGTCCCCATCGATGGCGAGCGCCGCTATGCCTTTCGTATTGTGGCCCAACAGGAAGCTCGTAAGCACGAAACCCTGAAAGGCACGCTTTATGCTGAGGTCTTTGGACTGCTGGATGGGGAACAGGTAACCTATTCTTTGGCGGATTTATCGGATGATCTGGACAAGGCCGTACTACCGCTGCGATTCCGTTACTTCCAGGCCATTGAAGGCGAGCTGTCATTGCCCGCCGGTTTTGATCCGCGGTTTATCAATGTCACCGCCAGTGCGACATCGCCGCGCAAGGCAGAAGCCCGGGAGCAGTATCCCTGGCAGGTAAAGGAGAAATTCACGCATGTTGGGAAGTAAAAACAGCGGGGGTGGCACTACCCTGATTTCCCGCGATACGGTCGTTGTAGGGGATCTTCACTTCACCGGCAGCCTTGATGTCGAGGGGCTGGTGCAGGGAAATATCGTCGCCAAGCCCGGTAAGGACGCCACGATTCGGGTGATAGATCACGGCAGGGTAGAAGGGGAAATCAGGGTGCCCACCGTGGTGATTAACGGTGAGGTCCAGGGCGATGTGCATTCCAGTAAGCACCTGGAATTGGCGCCGAAGGCCCGGGTCACCGGCAATGTGTATTATACGCTGGTAGAAATGGCGGTAGGCTCAGAGGTCAATGGCAGCTTGCAGCACGTGGTGGAGCCCGAGGGTGCCGATGTCGGAAAAAAGCCCGACCCCACCGTGGCAGTAACTGAGGTGGGCAGCCAGAGAAATGAAGCGGATAGCGCCTGAGCGCTAAACTTGACTAAATTACTGGGTTTTTCCATAATACGCCGGTTATTCGTAGTAAAAGGGCTTTGGGCCCGTGAGATGCAACAATGTCAGTAGCTGAAACATTCAATCCATCAAACATCAACCTCTCGGACCGTGCGGTGCAAAAAGTACGCGACCTGGTGGCAGAGGAAGATAATCACGAACTCAAGTTGCGGGTATTCATTACCGGTGGCGGCTGTTCGGGCTTCCAGTACGGTTTCACTTTTGATGAGTTGGCCGCCGAGGACGATACCGCTATTGAGAAAGACGGCGTGACCGTGTTGGTGGACCCCATGAGCTTCCAGTATCTGGCTGGCTCCGAGGTTGATTACACGGAGGGCCTGGAAGGCTCACGTTTCGTGATAACCAATCCCAACGCCACCACCACCTGTGGTTGTGGTTCCTCCTTTTCTATCTAGGCACGCCGTAATCCCGTGAGCCGTTGCCTGTGGCCCGGCACAAAAGCAGCGGTTGGTAGAACGGGAAAACTTTATCAGGTTCTGAGATCAGCCCGGGTAGATGCCGCCCAGTATTCGGGGCCCCGCGGCGCCGGTGACAGCGGCTGCGTTGCCCGATAGCCCCGCGATGGCTCGATGGGCCAGCCAACCGAAGGCGGCCGCTTCTACCCATTCGGGCTCGATGCCCAGTGCTACCGTGGTCTCCAGCGTGGCCGGTGCCAGCTTCTGGTAAAGACGCCGCATCAGATCGGTGTTACGAGCACCGCCCCCGCAGACGTACACCGCCTCGGCAGTAAAATCCGTGTTGCTCAGACCGTCGGCAATAGACTGCGCTGTCACATCGGCCAGTGTCGCCTGCACATCCCGGGGCGATTGCGCCGGCAGCTGCTCTAGCGCGCGGTCCAGCCAGGCCATGTTGAAATGCTCCTTGCCGGTACTTCGCGGACCGCTGCGAGTGAAGTAGGGGTCGGCCAGCAGCCGATCACG
>CALJFL010000089.1 GCA_938074135.1 uncultured Halieaceae bacterium
CCGCAATTTCGAGACCTTTACCTGGGCCGCTGGCCTGTCAGCGGCAACCGAGCGCATTTCCATCTTTGCCACCTTCCACGTGCCCACCGTACACCCGGTGCGTGCTGCCAAAGAGGTAGCCACCATTGATCATATTTCCGGCGGCCGTTTTGGCCTGAATATTGTCGCCGGCTGGAATGAACGTGAAATTGCGATGTTCGGTGTTGATCAACGCGAACACGACGTGCGTTATAGCGTGGCTGATGAGTGGATCAGCCTGTGTAAGGAGCTGTGGACCCGCGAGGGCGAGTTTGATTTTGATGGCGAATTCTTCAAGTCACCGGGGGTGTACTCAGAGCCCAAGCCGCTGCAATCCCCGCACCCGTTGCTGATGAGTGCCGGTAACAGTGAGGCGGGGCAGCGCTTCGCTGCCAAGCATACCGATCTGAATTTTGTGGTTGCGCCCAATATCGAAACCGCCGGCGAAATTGCCAAAGGCGTTAAAGCCCTGGCCCGAAATGAGTTTGGCCGCGATATCGGGGTTTTCGGCCAGGCCTATGTCGTGTGTAGGGAAACCGAGGCCGAGGCCAGGGAATTCGTTGATTACTATGTTCATCAAAAAGGCGACCAGGTGGGGGTGCAGAACCTTCTCGACGTACTGATCCCCAACTCTAAAAGCGCGCTGGGCACTGGATGGCAGGCGATGGCGGAGAACATGATTGCCGGCTATGGCGCAATTCCATTGGTGGGTACGCCAGAACAGGTGGTGGAAGGGATGCAGGCCTTCTCTGACGCTGGATTGGACGGTATCACGCTGTCCTGGGTCAACTATATGGACGGATTGGGTCAATTTGAGTCAACCCTGCTGCCGTTGCTGCGCGAAGCAGGCTTGCGAGCGTAGTTTACCTGTATATACCGACATTCCTGAGTGTATCAGAGCGTGAATCTTGCCAAATTCTTTTTATTTACAAAATCATCAAATCAAGTACCCTGTTTTGAATAAAATTAAATAACAGCAAAGGTACCCCCCTTATGTCTAAGTTCAACCGTGGAATGTTCACCGTGTTACCTCTTGTTCTTGGCGTTGCAGTGGCGTCAGACGCCCTCGCCCAGCGCCAGATCAGTGGCCAGTTGGAAGAGGTGATCGTTACTGCCGAAAAGAGGGAGCAGAATCTTCAGGATGTGGCCCTCTCGGTCAGTGCTCTTGATGAGGCTGGGCTGGAAAAGATCTTCGCCCGTGATATCTCTGACCTGGCAGGTATGGCACCCAATATGGTTATTGACCCTATTTTGGGTAACGGCACCGCGTCTATATCCATTCGGGGTATGCAGCTCAACGATGTCGAGAAGAGCTTTGACCCGGCGGTTGCGGTTTATCAGGACGGCATCTATCTGGCGACCACCACGGGTGCGCTGCTCAATACCTGGGATGCGACACGCATTGAGGTCTTGCGTGGCCCTCAAGGCACATTGTTCGGGCGCAACACGATTGGTGGCCTGATTCACGTAATCCGTAATAAGCCCACGGGTGAGTGGGGTGGTAAAGTCTCAGCCACCTTTGCCGAAGATGATCAGCAGGATTACAAGGGCACCATAGACTTTCCGATGTTCGCCAATATTTCTACCAAGTTGACTGCTATGGATTCCAGCGGCGGCGACTACTTTGATAATAAGACCCGCAACAAGGACGAAGGTGGTTCAGATCTGACGATGTGGAGCTTTGCGGCTTTATGGGAGCCGACCGACGCGATATCCGTTCATTTCATCTATGACGATATCGATGACGATACACCGGTGCGCCCTGTTACCTGTTTAACTGAGGGTAATGAGTTGTTTTCCTCAGGAACCTTGCTGGGTTTGCCCACGGATGATTTTTTTACCGCTGGCCAGTGCGCCAACAAAAAGGATGAGGATTTCCATCGCGACACTTATACATCGACCAAGCAGGATGCCAGCGTAGAAGTCGAGTCGTATACCGTCAACGCCAGCTGGGAAATGACTGATGCCCACAAGCTGGTTTTTATTTATGGCAACCGTGAAATGGAAGAAACGTCCAAGCAGGAGTTTGACGGCTTCTCCTTTGATGCTTTCCGGGTGTCACGACCACAGTTCGAAGAACAGGAATCTTTCGAGTTGCGGCTGGAGTCTGACTTCTCCTGGGGCCGTACGACGTTTGGTGGCTTTTACTGGGAGAGTGAATACGACGCCTGGCAGAACACATTTTTCTTCCCCGGTTTCGATCCCACGAATGGTACGAACCCCTTGGCGGGCTTCAGTGATTCACCGCGCAGCAAACAGGAAACTGAAAACTATGCAATTTTCGGTCAGGTTGACTGGAATATTACCGACCGCATCACGCTTACACTGGGTGGCCGTTACACTGACGAAGAGAAGACTTTTTGCCAGTACTTTACCGTTCCGAACACCGACGGCAATCCACAGCTCATAGACTTTGACGGTTACGCCAAGGACCTTGCGCCCGATCGGGCGTGGGGTGACTGTCCCGGGTTCGTCGATCCGTTCCTTAACAATGATTATATAGACCTGGAAACCGGCCAGGCTACAACCTTCACTGGCAAGGAAGATTGGAGCGAGTTTTCTCCTAAAGCGGGGATAACCTATGATATCGAGCAGGGCCTGATATACCTGTCTTACACTGAGGGCTTCCGTTCAGGCGGATTCAATGGCAGGGCGACTGACCGCAGTAATGCTGGCCCTTATGATCCTGAAACGGTCGAGAGCTGGGAGTTTGGTTTCAAGACCACCTGGTTGGATAACACCTTGCAGTTTAATGGCGCAATTTTCACCACCGACTATGAAGACAAGCAGGAGGATGTGGTGCTGCCAGGAACTGAGGGTACGGTGACGTTAACCGTGGTTCAGAATGCGGCTGGAGCGACAATGGACGGCGTCGAATTCGAGATGATCTGGATACCTGTTGAGGGTTTAACCCTGAATGCCAATCTTGGTTATCTCGATGCTGAATACGATGACTATACCGTAAGCGGTCCTGCGGGCTTTCCGGTTGACAAGTCGAATTTTGATCTTCGTAAGTCTCCCGAGCTTAACTATGCCATCGGCGCTTTGTACGAGTTTGCGCTGTCAAATGGGCACTTTGTCATAGGCTCCTTGAACTACCGCTGGAAGGATGATTCATGGAATTGCGGTAACTCAGGTGGCCCCAAGCATTACTCATCTGATCCGTGTCTGGTCGACTCATATGGCATTCTTGATGGCTCCATTAACTACGAGACCGACAACTGGCGTATTTCGATCTTCGGTAAGAACCTTACTGATGAGTCATACCTGATGCATACCCTTGATGTGGGTGGTGGTTATACCTCGACGGCTAGCAGCACCAGGCCGATATACACCACCAGTATCGCCCCTGGCGCAGGTGGTATCTGGACTTTCGGTACTATGAACCGTCCTCGCTACTTTGGTGCAGAGGTGCAGTACAAGTTCTAGCAGCAGATGTAGAATGGAAAAGGCGCCTTGCGGCGCCTTTTTTTATGACTTCACAATGCGCCTTTAAAAGCGGAAGCTTTGCTGGGGCGGTGTTTCCGGCTTGGTCAGCGGATTATTGAAAAGCGCGCGCTCTGCCAGCGCTGAATCAAAAAATTCAAACACCTCAGCGATCTTGCCATCCCTGAACCCGAAGATGTGGCAGTAGCGCTGGTTATAGCGCTCGCCATTGATTGCCTCACCATCGGCCTCCATAAAAGCGACGACCCGGTCTTCATCGGCACACATAACTTTCCACTTGGTGGCAAATCGAAATGTTTCGAGATTCAGATTGCCAAACACCTGAGGTGCCACCACATTTTCCAGAAAATCCTTGCCGGTAAAGTGGCCGGATACCGGTGTGCTGCCATGCACGTTGTACTCGACATCGTCCTGCTGGATGGACAGGAATGCCTCTACGTCCATGGCGGCCAGTGCAGCATAGAACTTGGCTACCAGCTTTTTGCCTTCTTCATTCATAGCGCTTACCCTGGTTACCCGGCGCTCGGGTAGCCCATCCAGCCGTCCATAACCAGTGCGCCCGGCCCCTGGTAGAGGATGCCAAAACGTCGACTGGCATAGCGCCAGCCCTGCGGTGTGCGTAGCAATTCGTCGTTATAGACGCCGATAAAGCGCAACGCCTGCTGGTCTGCGGTAACGAGCTCTTCGTTAACGTATACCCGCTGCGTAGCCGTGTCGCCGGATACGTCGATTTGCTCATTGGTTACCTGGTGGAATACCACCGGGAACCCTTCCATCGTGGCCAACCATTGCGCTACAAGGTTATCGCGCCCCCGTGTTGGCTCATCGGTTAAAAACCACTGGCCGTCGTCAGCCCAGGTGGCTCCCCAGGCGTCGGGATCCCTCCGCATAACGGCGTCGCAGTAATTGGCGTTCAAGCGCCGGATAGCCAGTTCGTCTGCGCTTGTATTATCGCTCATCGTGACTCTCTCCTTTACTCAGCAGTGCCGGCCATGGCGGCCGCGACGTAGGATTCCAGCTCGGCAGGCGTGGGGTTGCGCCTCAGCGTCAAACCACCGTTAACCTGCAGGTTTTGCCCAGTCATAAAGCATTCATCGCTGGCCAGAAAAACCGCCGCTGCTGCGATGTCTTCTGAGGTATTGAGTCGACCCAGAGGGTATTCTTTTTCGAAGGCTTCACGCATGCCGGGTACGGCCAGGTGACCCTCTGTCATGGGCGACTCGGTGAGTCCAGGCGACACGGAGTTTACCCGAATACCTTTGGCACCGTATTCGTCGGCCACTCCCCGCACCACGTGATCGATACCCGCCTTGGTGCCTATGTAGGCATGGTGGTTGCCCACCAGAATGGTTGCCGTAGCAGAGGATACCTGAATAATGGAGGCCGGGGCGGTCATCTTGCCCACCAACACCTGCATGAACTGGTAGGGGCCTTTGAACTGCAAGTCCATCATGGCCTTGAGATCTTCTTCCGAGGTCTCCTCGAAGGCACTCAGTAAACCCCAGCCGGTGCAGTTAATGGCAATGTCGAGCTTGCCGAAGTTCTCTATAATCGTATCAACCGAGCTGCGGATGTCATCCATGCTGGTGATGTCGCATTTGACGGCGATGCCGCCGATGTCGTCCGCCAGCGATTGCAGCTCGTCCATGTGTCGGCCACCGACCGCGACTTTCGCGCCCTCGGCGGCAAAGCGCCGGGCGATAACCTGGCCCATGTTGTCCTTGCCCGCGGCTCCTAATACATACGCGCATTTACCTTCCAATCTACCCATGATAATGACTCCTGTTGTTATCAGATTATGTCTATAGCGTCATACCGCCGTCTACCGGCAATGCGATGCCGGTGATGAACGAAGCGGCCTCGCTCGCCAGGTAAAAGGCGGCGTCGGCCACCTCTTCGATCCTGCCAATGCGACCGACCGGGTGAAGCCCGGTAAAATAGTCCTGCATTCCCTTCGGGTCTTCGTTGGCGGCGATCGATTCCAGCAGCAATGGCGTCTCGATGAAACCCGGGAGTATCGCATTGCAACGAATCCGATAGCCCTGTTCAGCGCAGTGCAACGCGGTACTCTCGGTGAGGCTGATCACTGCCGCCTTGGTAGCACTATAGGCGCATGTGCCCGAAAGCGCCTTTTTACCCAGGGCAGAGGCGATATTGATGATACTACTGTCGCGTTCACGGTTCATATACTCAATGGCTTTGCGGCAGCCCAGGTAGACCCCCGTGCTGTTCACCGCAAAGATCGACTGCCACATGGCCAGATCCGTCTCCTCGATCGATGCCATGGCGCCAATGCCGGCATTATTGACCACCAGCTCCAGTGACTGCTCGCGGGCAATCCCGGACAACACTGCATCCCATTGCGCCTCGTCGGTGACATCAAGGTGGTGGTAGCTGGCCCGCTCGCCCAGTTGGGTGGCCAGAGATTCACCGGCCTCGTCCTGTATATCGGCCAGCACCACGGCGTAGCCGCCGGCGTGCAGTCTCTCGGCGATGCCTTTGCCTATGCCGCTTGCGGCACCGGTCACCAGTGCTGTTTTGATGCCCTTGTTATTTGCCATATCGACGTCGAAAACCGCTCCTGAATGAGCGAGAGACACTAGCATCAATTTCAATGAAAAAACAGGTCGAACGGTTTCTTATTGGTGATATGGACGCCATGCGGGTACACTACGGGCCGGCAAAATAAACGGACAGGAATGATGGCAGCGACACTGAACAGACAGATACGCCTGGTAGCCAGGCCACACGGGCCGGTGAAGGACGAGGACTTCCAGTTTACCGAGGAGCCCGTGCCGGAGCTGGGCGAAAATCAGGTGTTGTTGCAGAACCTCTACTTTGCCCTGGACCCGGCCCTGCGTGGCTGGATGGACGACTTTAACGAAAGCTATATTCCGCCGGTGGAGTTGGGGGCCGTGATGTCGGCCAGCTGTATCTCCCGGGTGATCGAGAGCAATAACGCCGACTTCCCGGTCGGTACCATTGTTCGGGGCCTGGGCGGTTGGGAGCTGTACAGCGTGGTCGGCTCCAGTGGTTCACGGCAAGTTCCGGGTCTGGAAGTCATTACCCCGCAGGAGGGCATCGCCCTGTCCAACTACCTGAGTATTTGCGGTACCACGGGCTTGACCTCCTATTTCGGCGTCAAGCGGGTTATGCAGCCGGCGGCGGGCGAGACTATTTTAGTTAGTGGTGCGGCGGGAGCCGTGGGTTCCGTTGTTGGGCAACTGGCCAAGCGGGCCTGCGACTGTACTGTTGTTGGTCTGGCGGGCACCGAGGCAAAGTGTCGCTGGCTGGTCGATGAGCTGGGTTTCGATGCAGCGATCAATTATCGGGAGGTCACCGATATGACCGCCAAGCTGAAAGAGGTTTGTCCTGGCGGTATCGATGCCTTTTTTGACAATGTAGGCGGCGAGATCCTGGATGCGGCACTGCTCAACCTCAATATGCGGGCCCGAGTAATCATGTGCGGCACCATATCGAATTACAACAACGAAGTGGACGACCGAGCCGGCCCGGCCAATATGTGGCAATTGCTGGTCAAGAATGCCCGCATCGAGGGCTTCACCGTGGCCTACTATGGCGCCGAGTGGGGTGAGGGCACCGTTGTACTGGCTGATATGGTCAGCCGCGGGGAGCTGAAGTTCAAGGAACAGATCGTCGAAGGTCTGGACCAGACCCTGCCGACATTCCGTTCACTGTTTACCGGCGGCAACGATGGCCGGTTGATGATCAAGCTGGCCGATTGACTGGAGCCCTCATGATGGAAGCTACAGATCATGCTGGCAGACATTTTATTATTACCGGAGCAGCCGGTGGTATTGGCTCGGCGCTGGCCAGAGAGCTGGCGGGCGCTGGTGCCCGTCTTTCCCTGGTGGACCTGCAAGCAGGTCCGCTGGAGTTGCTGGTAGCCGAGCTGGAACAATTACCGGGCTATGATTCGGCGATTGCTGTGCCCGCCGATGTCAGCAAGGCGGCTGATGTGGAGGCTTATGTCAGTCGAGCCATCGGGAAACATGGCTCCGTCGATGGCTTTTTCAATAATGCGGCGATAGAAGGGCCGTGTTACAGCATTGTTGACTATCCGGTAGAGGATTTCGAGCGCGTTTTGGACGTTAACGTCAAGGGCGTCTGGCTGGGAATGAAGTATGTTATCCCGGCAATGAATGAACGCGGTGGCAGCATCATTATTACGTCCTCTTTCGCCGGTGTCAGAGGTAGCCCAAACCTGTCGGGTTACATCACCAGCAAACATGCGGTGGTAGGTATCATGCGTACCGCTTGCCTCGAACTGGCCTCCAGTAACATACGGGTGAATACATTGCATCCTGGCATGGTGGATACTGAGATGGCCCAGCGCATTGCCCAGAACTCCGGCTTAGGAGAGGAAGGTTTTGCCGAAGCCGTCAGCGGGTCCGTGCCTTTGGGGCGTTATGCGCAACCGCAAGACGTGGTAGCGATGGTCTGTTTCCTGTTTTCAGACGCAGCCAGCTACTGCAATGGTTCAGAGTATTTTGTCGATGGAGGTATTCGTGCAGGCTGAGTCTAGTAACATTTTGGATGGCAGCATCACAGTGGTCACTGGAGCCGCCCGCAGTATTGGCCTGGCCTGTGCGCGGGTGATGGCTGAGCAGGGCGCGACGGTGGTGATGGCCGACATTGATGCCAGTGAAGGGCAGGCGCGTTGCGAGGCGTTGCAGGCAGCGGGGTTGGCGGTCAGCTTTCATCCGCTGGATGTGGCTTCCGAAGCAGATTGGAAAACGCTGCTGGACCATGTGCTGGCGACGCATGGCCGCTTGGATGTATTGGTCAACAACGCCGGTATCTGCCTGCCTTCGACACTGGAGGATCTGTCCTTTGACGATTTCAAGCGTATGACATCGGTCAATGTCGATGGCACGTTTCTCGGTTGTCGGGCGGCTATTCTCGCGATGCGCAAGTGCGCGAGCAATGGTGAACCCGCTCATGGCAGCATCATTAATGTGGCCTCCATAGCGGGACAGACCGCAATAGCTGGCCTTGGCGGCTACTGCACCAGCAAGGCTGCAGTCACCAACATGACCAAGGCGCTGGCCATTGAATGCGCCGAGGCCCGCGAGTTCATCAGGGTCAATTCAGTACACCCCGGCACAGTTCGCAGCCACATGACCGAGACGCTGTATGGCACTGAGTATTTTGATAACCCCGATAATTTTGCCTCGGTACCGCTTAAGGATTACGCCTTGCCTGAGGATATCGCCGATGCAGTGGTGTATCTGGCGTCAGCCGACGCGCGCCTCGTGACCGGCAGTGAGCTGACTGTGGATGGTGGTTTCACCGCTGGTATTGGAGGTGAGTTCTGATCATGAGACTACAAAACAAACTGGCATTGATAACAGGTGGTACCTCCGGCATCGGCCGTGACGCCGCGTTGCGTTTCGCGAAGGAGGGGGCTCAGGTCATCTTCACCGGTCGCAACAAGGAGCGCGCGAACAGCACGCTACAGGAGATAGAAGCGCTCGATTGCCAAGCCTGCTTCTACGAACACGATGTGACGTCCGAGGCGTCCTGGCAGGACGTTACCCGTCAGGTTGCTGACACGTTTGGCAAGCTCGATGTGCTGGTCAATAATGCCGGAATCTTCCTCTATGGCCCGATCGAGGATACCTCGCTGGAAGAGTTTCAGGTGATGTGGCAGACCAACGTCGACAGCGTTTTCCTGGGTATGAAGTATTGTTTACCACTACTGCGTGCCAGCGAAGGCACAGCCTCAGTCGTTAATATCAGTTCCCTGTCTGGCATGGTGGGTCACCCCGATTGCGTCAGCTATTGCAGCAGCAAGTCGGCCGCCCTGATGCTGACACGTGTAATGGCCATGGAGGCCGCGCCCAAGGTCCGGGTCAATGCATTGGCCCCCGGACCGGTCTGGAATGAGTTACTTGAGCGGGCCCATGAGGGTCAGGACGCTGAAGAGATGAAGACTTACTACCGGGAGTCCCAGCCGCTGAAGCTGATGGGTGAGTCTGCGGATGTAACCGCTGGCCTTGTTTTTCTGGCGTCGCAGGAGTCGCGATATGTCAATGGCAGCCTGTTCCGCATAGATGCCGGCCGCGGCGCGGACTAGTCGCAGGAAAATGTTGCTGCATTACACCCGTGTTTGTGCAGGTAAAGGAGAATACAGATGACATCAGCAATGCCGGCCATAGACCTGACCGATGAAGCGTTTCTCAGGGAGCCACATGCCGCCTATGCGGCAGGTCGCAAGCACGAGCCTGTCTACAAGGTGCCCGGCCAGGATTTGGTCATGGTGTTTGGCTATGATGAGGTGCTGCAGGCACTGATGAAGCCGAACCTGTTTTCCAGTCGCAATGAAGAGGCTCTGCTGGGGCCCTCGATTCACAATCCCCGGTGCCAGGAAATCTACGAGCGGGGCTGGCCGCAGGTAGAGACATTGCTGACCAATGATCCGCCCTCGCACACCCGTTTCAAAAAATTGGTCAATCGAGCATTTACTCGCGAAAGGGTGGCTGGCTTGGCCGACCATATCACCGACATGGTCGATGGTCTTATCGATGGTTTCATCGATCGCGGCCACTGTGAGTTTGTCAGTGAGTTTGCCATTCCATTGCCCTGTATCGTTATTGCCCAACAGCTGGGTATCGATGAGCAAGATGTGCCGATGGTGAAGGACTGGAGCGACGCCTTTATCGAGCTTATAGGGTCGGAGCTGAGCCCCGAGGAGCAGGAAGGGAGAGCGCTGAAAGTAGTGCAGTTCCAGCAGTATATGAAGGCTCGCATTGATGAGCGCCGCACCGAGCCGCGGGAGGATATGCTCACCGATCTGGTTAATGCCCGGGTTGATGATGAGCGCCCCCTGGATGAGGCTGAGTTACTGAGTGTTGCCCAGCAGATGTTGGTTGCGGCCAATACCACCACGTCTCACATGCTCTCGGGTGGCATACTCACCCTGATCGATAACCCCGACCAGTTCGCCAAGGTGCGGGCCAACCCCGACCTGATCCCGAACATGGTGGAAGAGCTTTTGCGACTGCAGACACCGACTCAGGGTATGTGGCGGCGGGCGACGGAGGACACGGAACTGGGCGGGGTGCAGATCCCTGCCGGTACCATGTTGATTCTCATGTATACCTCGGCCAATCGTGACGAGAAATATTTTACCAATCCTGATAGTTTTGACGTGGAGCGGGATTTCTCCACGGCACATGTTGCTTTCAGTCGAGGGATTCACACCTGTATTGGTATGATGCTCGCCAGGCAGGAACTTGTTTGTGCCTTTCGCCGAATATTCGCTCGCCTGGGTGATATTCGTTTAACGGAGGGTAAAGAGCGGCCCGAGTACGTGCCCAGCCTGTTGTTTCGCGGGCTCGACACGCTCGGCATTTCTTTTAATAAAATATAAAAGGCAGCGATAAGAATGGCAGGAAAGAGAAGAGACGTTTATCTGGTTTGTGGCGGCGATTATCACGATTTCGATTTTGCACGTCTGGAACTACTCAAGTTGCTGGCAGAGCACGACCATGTCAGGGTCAAGGTCGGTAATGATTACTCGGATATCGCCGGTATGTGCGAAGCTGACCTGCTGATTAGCTATACCTGCAATGTTGTTCCCGACAAGGCCGGGCAGGCCGCGTTAAAAAAGTATGTCGAGGACGGAGGCAAATGGTATGCGCTGCATGCAACCAATTCGGTGCTGGAGTGGGTGAGTCAGGACCCGCCTCTGCTGCGGGCGCCGCGCGATGACAAGGACTTTATGGAAGTGCTTGGTAGCCAGTTTCTGGCCCATCCCCCGGTGGACTCCTATCGAGTGGAGGTGACTGATCCGGATCATCCGCTGGTGGCGGGCATAGAGCCCTTTGATACTGTCGATGAACTCTACCTTTCCGAGTACCATGGCGAGTCTCATGCCTTGCTACATACGCATTTCAACGGCAAGGTAGACGCGTTTCAGGACGGGGACTGGGAGACAGACGACCCGCACCTGGTCTGTTATCTGAAGCAGTATGGCACTGGTGAGGTACTGTATTTGACCCTGGGACATTGTCGCTCGACCTACGATATGCAGCCGCTGGTTGAGGAGTATCCTGCGATAGAACGTTGCAGTTGGGAGCTGCCGGTCTACTACGAATTATTGCGCCGCGGTATCCGCTGGGGCATTGGGGCCTGATCACGCCGGTAGCGGCGTGATTGTGGCATTAAATCAGTCGGGTGCGAGCATGATTTTGCAGTGATCATTGGGGTGGCGTAGGCCCTCGAACGCTTCAGCAAAATCATCGTAACCGACAGTGCCTGTGCACATGGCGCTGACGTCGACCCGGTCCGTGGCCATCAGTCCAGCGATCAGCTCAAAATCTTCTTTGTGGTAGGACAGGACGAAACGGACCACCAGTTCCTTGGCCATGGCCGCGGCGGGGACAAAGAAGTCTTGACGTGTGCAAAATCCGACAATAACCAGCTCTGAGCCATAGGCGGCAATATCGATCGTCTGTGCAATCATTCCTGGAATGCCCACACACTCGAAGACGACATCCGGCGTCGTACCCGTGATACGGGTGAACTCTGCGCCGACATCTTCGACTGCGGTGGGGTCGATGGTGGCGGTAGCGCCGTAATTCAACGAGGTTTTGCTGCGCAGGGCTTCTGGCTCGCTGACCACGATATTGAAGCCGCCCATAAACCGTGCCCAGTACGTTACGGCCAGGCCGACCGGTCCTGCGCCGACAATCAGAATGTTCTTGCCATGTAATGATGACGCCATTTTCGCGGCATGCAGGCCGACAGCCATTGGCTCGATGAGCGCGCCCTCGACCCAGCCAAGGCTGTCCGGCAGGATAATCGAGTTGTGTGTATCCAGGCAGACGTAGTCGGCGAAACCGCCAGGTAATTGCATACCGACGACAGCAAGTTCTGCGCACTGCCAGGGGCGACCAGCGCGGCAGGGATTACAGTCGCCACAGCTGTGGAATGGCAAGCCAGTTACTTTTTGACCCGTCTTCCAGGAACCTGCGGCAGCGCTACCGGCAGAAACCACCTCGCCGACGAATTCGTGTCCCAGGACAGTCCCGGCTGGCAGGGCACCTTCATGATCCTCAGTACCGTGCAGGTCGGTGCCACATATGCCGCAGCGCTTGACCTCAATAACCACCTGGTTTTTGCCTGGTGTGGGGTCTTCAACAGTCTCGATGCTCATCGATTTACCTGGGCCCTGGAATACTGCTGCTTTCATGTTATTACTCTCTATGTCTATGTCGCAGGCTGGAAATACTAGCATAGTTAAAAACCGAATAGCCGGTTTTATTTGCACGGGTTATGTGACCTGTCATAATGCGGCGTCGATGCGAGTCAGTTCACGGAGAAGCCCCATGTCAAAGACCAGTACTGCTACCCAGCTCCCGGGTGAAGCCCGTTGCCATGGCCGATCATACAGCGACATGCTGGCCGAGGAGACCCGGGAGATCCCGGACATTATCGCGACTGATCGCTACCGGTACCTCGGTGATGATGACCTTTCTGTTGAGCGCTATATTGGCGAGGATTTTTTCCGCCGTGAAGCCGAGAAAATGTGGCCGCGCGTCTGGCAGATGGTATGTCGCCTTGAAGAAATACCGAACGCAGGTGACTACATCGTTTACGAATTGCTGGACTGGTCAGTGTTGGTGGTTCGAAGCGATGCCGATACGGTAAAGACGTACTACAATTCCTGCCTCCATCGCGGTCGGCAGCTGGCCACGGAAAATGGCAGCGGCCGCGCCTTTACCTGCCCCTACCATGGCTTTTCATGGAATCTCGATGGGTCCTTGCGCCATATCCCCTGTGAATGGGATTTCCCACACCTGGAAAAACGCGACATGAACCTGCCGCAGGTCAAAACCGACACTTGGGGTGGTTTCGTGTTCATCAATTTTGATGATGACTGCATTTCGTTGGCGGAGTACCTCAAGCCCTATCCCGAGGCCTTCGAGCGCTGGGCCCTGGAAGACTGTACGAAAGTTGTACACGTGTCCAAGGTTGTGCCCGCTAACTGGAAAGTCGTGGCAGAGGCATTCATGGAATCTCTGCACGCTCGCCAGACACACCCGCAGATACTGCCGTTCTCCGCAGACACCAATGCCCGTTACGATATTCTCGGTGATCATACCAATCTAAGTATTACGCCTATGGGTGAGCCCAGTCCGCACCTTTACCAGACGGGGCGCAAGCCTGAAGACCAGGAAGTGCTTGATTCCCTGCTCACCGGTTCCGGTCGGGTGACGGGTGACGACCGGCTGATGGTGCCTGAGGGCCAGACTGTGAGGGCCTTTATGGCCGAGATGAGTCGCCAGAGTTTTGCAGCGGAAGATGGTCGCGACTACTCGCATGCCACCGATGCCGAGATGCTCGATGCGATGACCTTCAACGTGTTCCCCAATTTTTCACCCTGGGGCGGCTATCCACCCAATGTGATCTATCGCTGGCGACCCAATGGCTGGGACGTTGATTCGACGATCATGGAAGTTATGTTGCTCAAGCGTAATCCGCTCGAAGGCGAACCCTTACCCTGTGCGGAGGTGCATTACCTCGGTGAGGATGAGCCCTGGGGCAGTGCCGAGGAACTGGATGCCCTGGGCCCGATTTTCGACCAGGACATGGCTAACCTGCCGTTTGTGCAAAAAGGTATGAAGACTTCTCGCTCGGGAGTTGTTTCACTGGCTAACTACCAGGAAGTCAGGATCCGTCATTTTCACCAGGTGATGGATCGCTACCTGGAAGGATGATCGTAACTGCGCCGGGAGATTCAGCTCGGCGTGTTGTGGCGCAGGATGAATTCACTGACGGCGCGGTCGTGCTCACCGCTGTCGGCTTCCTCGAAAATCTCTCGGACCCGGCTCTTGATGTACTGCACCAGGTTGTCCTGGCGTCGCTTGGCATCTCTTGAGAGCTTGTTCAGGGCCATGCCCTCGAAGGCAAACTGGCAAACATCCATGGCGAGGTCGAACAGAGGCCCGGTGTCCTGCCATTCGGGAAAGGTGCTGTGAATCGTTTCCCGCCAGCGATCCTCGAACTTGCGAGTGCCAAGGCGCATCACGGTTTTGAGTTCGGTATCGGTACGGGATGCCACCAGTAATTCGTGGTAGGCGGTGAAATACTTGGTATGCAGGTGCTTCCAATAGATATCCAGCCCCCGGTCCAGTCGTTCGTCGGCGTTTTTCAGGTTGCGGTCGACATCGCGAACAAAGGCATCGATTCTGACCTCGATGATATGGTCAACGACAGCGCTGAGCAGGCTTTGCTTGGAGGGGAAATGGTGAATCATTGCCCCGCGAGACACTTTGGCCCTGTCGGCGATCTTCTTGGTCGACGTATTGGCGTAGCCATAGTCGTAGATGCAGTCGACGGTCGCCCGGAGCGTGAGGTTCCGGGTCTTTTTACTTTTTTCTTCCTGCTTGCTTTTTGTTTTTGTTGTCATTGTGTCCAGGCCATGGCGCGAGAATAAAAAAACAGGTCGGTCAGTCTGTATTGCTCGAGCAGCTATGCTAACCCGTTAGCACGAAAAACGACAGTTTGATCCTCGGCGACGTGTGTTCGTATAAATTGCCCGGCCTGGAATGGCCCGGCCTGGAATGGCCCGGCCTGAAATGGCTCGGTCTGAAATGGCCCGGCCCGGAATGGCTCGGCCTGAAATGGTTCGGCCTGAAATAGCTCGGCTTGAAATGGTTCGGCCGAGCCTGGCTATCCTTGCGGCGAATACCAGATTGGCGATGTGTAGGCCCGTTCCTGCAACTCGGCCGGGACATCGTTGGGCCGCTCCGCAGCATAGCGGACAGCATCGTAGGTGGTCCATCGCGGCGTTGATACCTGCAGCACACGCACGTAATAAAACGCGTCATCTGCGGCATTGAAGTCAGGGTCACGCCAGACTGTTGAGAGCCTGGCGGCACCACTGTCTGCATCGTAGGTGGCCTTGTCGACATCAACGGTAGACGGCAGCATGGCGACCAGGCCTGTTGTCGGGTCAGGGATTCTATCGCCAGCCCAGGCCACGTCGTAGATCTTCTCGTGCAGGTCTCCCGCCTCGTCGAGCCAGCCCTTGATAACCTGCACCCGGTCCAGGCCGGCACCCAGGGCATCTTTCTCGGCCAGGATCACAAAGTCAGGTCCGGCAGTGCCTGTTGGGGCTACCGGTAGGTCACCGCCCATGGGTACACCGAGCGCGTAGCCCTGTTCGACAACGTCTGGCGCCTTGTCCAGATCTGCGGGCAGGTTCCAGCCGGCGAACAAACGCACGAGAATCCGCGGGCCACTGCTGGCATAGACTTCCCGCCTGACCAGGGCATCATAGATTTCTGCGCGAGTATTGTCCTTGGCCCAGACCGCGGCATAACCCGATGCTGCCAGGTCCCGGTTGGGCCAGAGACTGCCTCCCATGCGATTACTGAGGCGGCTCACGCTGGGTTCGGAGTCGAGAAACTTGCCATAGAAGTTGTCGCTGTCTGCGGTCGCCAGCGAGGTGTGCGCGTCGGTACTGCCAATCATGCCCATTTTGAAGGGGTTGCTGCCCAGCTCTTTGCCGAGTTTCAAGCCGGTCTTCAATACCGGACGAGCGTATTCATGCGCCAGCGACTGCGCTTTGTTTTCCTGGTCCCTGGGGTCCATGCCGATATTGGTTTCGTCCCAATTCTCGAAGTCGGCAAAGGGATCAGCGGGAGAGAGCAGGGGGTGGGCTTCTGCGTCACCCTTTACCTGGGTCATTTCGTACACCGGCTCCCAGCGTATCCTCAACTGTGCATAGTCGGCAGTCATCGGTTCACCGTTGCCCTGGGCCTCGGCAAACATCAATCCGTCGGACAGGTTGCCATTGTGGGGTATGGTGATGACACCTCCCGAAGTCTTGTCGACATAGTCCTGCAACGCCGCCCATAGCTCTTCGGGATTCCTGCCGCTGGTGGAGGGGTAGGGGGTGTGCTGCAGCGTTTTCTCAGGACCGTCACGGAAGATGACGTTGCGATGCAGGTTGCGGCCATCGATCATCGAGGTCCACTCATAACCGATCAGTGCGCTAAACGTGCCCGGGTCATTATATTCTTCGGCAGACTCATTGACCTCGCGCCAGATGTCCTTAGTGAACTGGGCAGGTATTTGGGAGCCGTAATCCACGGTGCGAGCTATGCTCCCCACGAAATCGTCGAGGACCTCGGCCAGCTTGTTATCTGCCAGCATTTTCTGCCAGCGCTGTGCCACGTCCGCCTGCAGCAGTGCCTCGCTGTTGGCGTTCAGTTCCCGCATCACACCCATGAATTCGGCGTGATCCGAGACCATCAGGAAATCCAGCGGTTGCGCCAGCTTTGCCTCCAGACCGCCGCTGGAGGTCAGGGTGTCACCTCGGGCAAACGCGAAGGTGTCCGCCGGGGTCAGGGTTTTGTTGCCAAAAGAGAAGGCATCGAAAGACAGGTTGGAGTGAACGTGCAGGTCGCCCCACAGCAAACGCGTTGGATTGGAGCTCGCCGCAGTGGAACTGGCCGCAGTGGAGCTGGCCGCAGTGGAACTGGCCGCCACTTCCTCCGAGGTTGCGTCTGAAGTAGGTATATCGGTAGTCTTTGCCGGCTCAGGTGGCTCCTGACAACCGACCAGCAACAGTGCCACCAGGCCGGTAGCCAGTGATTTCAGTGATAAGGGGGTTTGAACTGGGCCCATTATTGTCGGCATGCTTTTTCCTTCGCTTTGATGCAGTTTTTATTGTCTATAATGAGCATAACTGCGAATTACAGCGAATGTAAGTGGTCAAAAAAAATGGTACTTGCCGCTGCCAGTTGCCGGTTCGGCATAGCAAACGGCAGCGCTCGTAATGTTGGCAATGCTTGTGTATCGTAGTTCCGCTGTCATATTTGGAGAACAATAAAGTGACCTTAACTGTCTATCGCCGAAAGCGTGGTTTGAAACCCATTACCAATGCCTTGACCGGTGTCCTGTGCGGCCTCTTGTTAGCGCCAATTGCTTTTTCCGAGGAGTCTGAGCAGGCCACGACGATGTCGTCAACGGACGAAATGCGCGCCGTGTCGGGAGAGTTGGGCGAACGTGCGAGTCTTCCCGGTGCAGCGCTGTTTGCCACACACTGCGCCAGTTGCCACAACGGACAGGTATACAAGGCGCCACACACAACGTGGCTTGAGATGATGCCGGCGCGCAGCATTTACCGCGCAATGGACGGCGGCATAATGAGTGCGCAGTCCTCGATGCTGTCTGATGAGCAGAAAGTACATGTTGTTGAGTACCTGCTACAGGAGCGCTTTACCGACGCCGACCTGGCGCCCAGTTACGCCATGTGCGAGGGCGACGCCGCTCGTTTTTCAGCGTTTGACGAAAAGGAGTTAACCGGCTGGGGCCGCGATACTTCCCGTTTTGTTCCGGCTAGCGTGGCTCAACTGGCGTTAGAAGACATTCCCCGACTAAAACCGAAGTGGAGCTTTGGTTTTCCGGGCGCCATGAGAGCGCGCTCGCAACCCACTGTTGCCATGGGCGCCATTTTTGTTGGCAGCCAGGATGGCACCGTTTACGCACTAGACCTGCAAACAGGCTGTGTACGCTGGGCCTTCGAGGCCAGCGCCGAGGTGCGCACTGGCGTGGTACTGGGCAAGCACGGCGATGATCAGGCCACCGCTTACTTTGGTGATATTATCGCCAATGTCTATGCCGTGGATGCAACCTCGGGTGAGTTGCGTTGGAAGGTCAGCGCCGACGATCACCATAGCGCCACCCTGACTGGCACGCCCGCCTACCATAACGGTGTCATTTACCAGCCGGTCTCTTCGCTGGAGGTTATAGCGGCCGCCAATCCCGAATATGAATGCTGCAGCTTTCGCGGCAAGGTGATCGCCCTCAATGGCGCTGACGGTAGCGTCCGCTGGGAGAGTTATTCCATTGAGCAGGAGCCCGCGGTGACGGGTAAGACAGCGGCCGGTACCGCTATCCTGTCACCTTCTGGTGTGCCTGTCTGGACCAGCCCCACTATCGATGCGGCCAACAATATTTTGTACTTCGGCACCGGGGAGAATTATTCCACGCCCGCCGACGACAACAGTGATGCCATCGTGGCAGTAAAGCTCGATACCGGCGAGCGGATCTGGCACCACCAGGTATTTGCGGGTGATGCCTGGAATGTCGCGTGCATGATGGTGGACAACCCTAACTGTCCTAAAGAAGACGGCCCGGATTTCGATCAGGGTTCCAGTCCTTTGCTTGTGCAACTGGATAATGGAAAAAGCTTACTGGTAGCCGGCCATAAGGATGGCTCGGTACTGGGGTATGACCCCAATGGTAAAGCAGAACCGCTGTGGCGGGTTCGGGTGGGTCGCGGCAGTATTCAGGGCGGTATTCATTTCGGCATGGCGGCAGAGGGCACTCGCATCTACGCGCCGGTTAACGATATGAACAATACCCGTAACGGCGATATCCTGGATCCCGATGCGGCCCGGCCCGGCGTGCATGCCATTGACGCGTCAACCGGGAAGGTGCTGTGGAGCCATGTTCAGGAGAACGTGTGTGGCAGTGGGCGAGAGTTCTGCGATCCAGGGGTGTCTTCTCCGGTCACCGCCATACCTGGAGCAGTGATTGCCGGTCATCTCGATGGCTACCTGCGAGCCTACGATGGGCAGACCGGTAAAGTGCTTATGGAGTACGACACCACCCAACCGGTTACCACTGTCAATGGCGTGCCCGCCACGGGCGGCAGCATGAGCGGTGCCGGGCCAACCGTCGCCCAGGGCCATGTGATCAGCAATTCAGGCTACGGGCTGTATTCGCATGAGCGCGGTAATCTACTGGTAGTAATGTCGGTAGACGGCAAATAGCGGCGAGCGTCTAGTTATACTCGTAGTCCAGAGCGAGGAGATCGCAGATCGCCCTGATCTGCGCACCGACACGCTGGTGGTCGGGATGGCTGATGTAAGCATCCAGGGCTTCGCGACTTGCCAGCGTTATCACCGCGCCGTGTGTGCAGCCCTGGGCGCGGTCGGTAAAATTCTCGCCGACGTTAATCGCCAGGACGCCTGGCAGGCTGCGCAGTGATTCGATACCTTCCAGTACCTCTCTCATCGCTTCTTGTTCCTGTCTGTCTCTTAGTGTCATCCAGACAATGTGCTGTACCGGCATTGAGCTAATCCCCTTCTAGACCATCTTGAAACCGTGCTTAAGCAGGGGGAATGAGCGTACCCGCTTGCCTGTTGCACTAAACAGCGCGTTGGCCACGGCCGGTGCGATTGGTGTGGTCGCCTGCTCACCGACACCGGTTGGTGGCTCCTTGCTATCCATGATATGCACTTCAATCTCGGGCATCTGGTCAATACGCATGACCGGATAGTCATGGAAATTGCTCTGCACGATCCTGCCATCGACCAGGTCGATGTTGCCATCGTGCACTGCCGACAGTCCCAGTGAGATGCCACCTTGTATCTGCGCCTCTATGCCCAGCGGATTGACGGCAAAACCGCAATCGACTACGCAGACGACCCGGTCGACGGAGAACTCACCATTGTCGCCCACAGTGACCTCTACCACCTGTGCGATGGGTGAAATTGAGTAGACCCGCGCAGCAACCCCGCGGGCACGACCCTTCGGCAGTGGTGTATCCCAGCCGCTCTTTTCTCGCAGTAGGGTGAGCAGGGCATGCATGCGCGGATTCCCCTGCGTTAAGGCCAGGCGTAGTGCGAGAGGATCCTGGCCACCGGCATGGGCCATTTCGTCCAGGAAGCACTCGTAGGCAATGCCGGTGTGCGTGTGACCGACCGCCCGCCATTCGTGCGGTATAACGCCTACTTTCGGTGCGTTGTGGCTTTCGACTCTGTGGTTGGGAATGGTATAGGACGTGCCGTAGGGGAACACACCGAAGGGTTCCTGCAGGCAACCGTCCAGGCTGTACCCGTCCATGCCGTTGACCATATAGGCCGGGTCGTGTTTGGTGTGCTGCATAATAGACTGGCCGACCACGGTCTGGTGCCAGGCCAATGGCATACCCTTGTCGTCCAGTGCGCCGCGCATTTTATGCACGAACAGCGGGCGATAGTAGCCGCCACGAATATCTTCCTCACGCGACCAGATTATCTGTACCGGTACGCCCTCACCACGGGCCGCCTCTACGGCTTCTATGGTGTAGTCGGCAGTTTTGCTCGCCCGGCGGCCGAAGGTTCCACCCATCAATGTGCGATTGATGACGACAGACTCTTCCGGCAACTCCAATAGCCGTGCTACCAGGGTACGGTCGTTGCTCTGGTACTGGGTGCCCACCCACACTTCACAGCTGTCCTTTTTAACCAGCGCGGTACAGTTCATCGGCTCCATGGTGGCATGGGCGAGATAGGGCATCTCATACACCGCTTCCACTTTGCGTTCCGCTTTGGCTATAACCGACACGCTGTCGCCTATGTCCTCTGCCAGCATCCCTGGCTGATCTGCCAGTTCGCGATATTCCTTGTAAAATCCCTCTGTCGACAGCTCGGCATTGGGGCCTTCGTCCCAGGTGATTTTGAGGGCATCCCGTCCCTTTTTGGCTGTCCAGTAGTCTCTGGCCAGTACCACAACACCGTTCGATATCTGCTTGGCTTTCACCACACCCGCAATCTTCATCGCTTCACTGGCGTCGAATGAAACGACCTTGCCGTCGAATACAGGGCAGCGGGCGATGGAGCCATAGAGCATACCCGGCAGTTTCACGTCGATGCCAAAGATCGCCGAGCCATCCACCTTCGACGGCCCTTCATGTCGATGTCGACCCTTGCCGAGGATGATGAAGTCAGCCGGGTCCTTGAGCTTTACGTCTTCCGGTGGGGCTATGTCCTCGCGGCTGATGATGGCCAGTAACTCGCCATAACTGGCGCGCTGGCCATCGGCAGGATTGATCACGTGGCTGTCGCGAGTTTCGAGGCTTTGCGTATCCACCTGCCAAAGTCGGGCTGCCGCTTCGACCAGCATTGCCCGGGCCTGGGCGCCGGCAGTGCGCAGTGGCATATAGGAACTGCCGGTTGAAATGCTGCCGGCAGTCAGGTATTCACCGAAAATCGGGCTGTAGAACTCGGGCGACGTAGGTGCGGGCTCCAGTTTGATGGCGTCCCAGGCGGCATCAAGTTCTTCGGCCACCATCATCGGCAAACTGGTATAAGCGCCATTGCCGAACTCTGAATGGTTCATCAACAGGGTGATGGTGTTATCCGGGTCGATGCGAATGAAGGTATTAATCTGGACCGGGGCATCGCTGGCCACCGCGCTCGCACGGGCTGGCAGGTAGAGGCCGAACATCAAACTGCCGGCGGAAAGACTGGTGGCCTTGATGAATCCCCGGCGTGAGACGCCAGTGAGGGTATCTGCTGGTTTCATGCGCTGGCCTCCTTCTGCAGGTTGCCGGCGGCGGCATGAATAGCCTCGCGAATACGCTGGTAAGTGCCACAGCGACAGACATGTCCCGACATGGCGGTATCGATATCCTGGTCGCTGGGATTGGTGTTTTCGTTGAGCAGGGCCGTTGCTGCCATGATTTGTCCGGACTGGCAGTAGCCGCACTGGGCCACGTCGTGCTCCAGCCAGGCCTCCTGCACCACGCTGAGTTTGCCGTCTTGCGCAAGGTTCTCGATGGTCTCTATCGCCTTGCCCTGCAGGCTACTCGCCGGAACCGAGCATGAGCGCATCGGCTGGCCGTCCACGTGAACCGTACAGGCGCCGCACATGGCGATGCCGCAGCCGAACTTGGTGCCTGTCATTTGCAGGTGGTCACGCAGTACCCAAAGCAGGGGGGTATCGTCGGTGGCATCGACGGTGTGTTCACGGCCGTTGACCTTGAGTTTCATCATATTGCGACTCCAGCGCTGGTAGTGCCTTGAGGGAGGATTATGCCCTCGAAAATGACTTTTTGCGTTACTTAATTATAGAAGACACCCCGGGGACCCTGGAGGTTCCGGTTTGTAGTCTATGCTCCAAAGTGTATACATTTCTACAAAATAAGTATGCACTAGGGGGTAAAGTGTAGTTCAATAGGTGCCGGAAGTGGCTCCAAATTCCCGCGGTCTCTACAGGAATACAAGCTTGGCAGACGACAGAACTTCACCGCCCTCCGGCGTTGCGCTGATGCGCAAGCCAGGGCCAACCCAGGCCGAGATGGTGCGCCTGGGTCTGGAGCGGGACATCTTCAGCGGCAAACTGACACCGGGTATGGCCTTGGAAGAGGCCCGAATTGCCCGTGACTACGCGGTCTCCCGGACGCCCGTTCGGGAGGCGATAGCCAATCTGGTGCAGTGTGGGTTGGTCGAAAAAGTTGCCCACAAGCGGGCCGTTGTGAGCGCCATGGACGCCGCCAAACTGCTGGAACTGTTCGAGGCCCTCGCCGAACTTGAGGCCCTGGCTGCTCGGCTGGCCTGCGCTCGTATGTCGGCCGCTGATAAAGCGCAATTGACGCTGGTGCACGAGGAGGCCGCTGCCCTGCTGGCCAGTAAAGGTGACGATAACGCCTATGCGTCACTGGGGGAGCGGTTCCACCAGTTGGTCCTCGAAGGCTGTCGCAACCAG
>CALJFL010000090.1 GCA_938074135.1 uncultured Halieaceae bacterium
GAATTGGTTTTCTGTGTTTGCGTCATACAATCATAGCGCAAGGTCAACACCATTGATCTCGCGCAATAAGTTGTCGGAATTGGCCCGCTCTGCCCGCTACCGATCGAAGTACTCGCGACTGAGCGAGAAGACGACTGGCGCAAGCAACAACAGGGCGATCAGGTTTGGAATGGCCATGAACGCGTTGAGTGTATCGGCGATGAGCCATACCATTTCGAGCTCGACCACCGTTCCTATAGGTATGGCCAGCACCCAGGCCAGCCGGAATGGCAAAACGCCGCGGGTTCCCACCAGGAACACCACGCAGCGCTCCCCGTAGAATGACCAGCCGATCATGGTGGTAAAGGCGAACAGGCATAAGCCCAGTGTGACAATATATTGACCACCGGGAAAGGCCTGGGCAAAAGCCATCGACGTGAGACTGGCGCCGCTCACTCCGCTGGGCAGCACGTCCATGATCACAATGACCAGGCCGGTCATTGTGCAGACAACAAGCGTGTCGATAAAGGTACCCAGCATGGCGATCATCCCCTGCTCCACTGGCTGGTCCGTGCGGGCGGCCGCGTGTGCGATCGGGGCGCTGCCAAGGCCGGCCTCGTTGGAAAATATTCCGCGGGCCACACCAAAACGCAAGGCCGCCCAAACTGATGCCCCGGCAAAACCGCCGGCAGCAGCCGAGCCGGTCAGCGCCGATTCCACAATGGTGACGATTGCAGCGGGCACCTCAGCGATGTGCACGATAATAACCACGAGACTCATCAGTATGTAACTCAGGGCCATCATCGGCACCAGCCAGCTGGCGACACTGGCAATCCGCCGAATACCACCGAGGATAACGGCAGCGACAAGAAGCATTAGCACCAGGCCGGTGACCAGCGGCGGCACTGAGAAGGAGTCGTGCAAGACCTGGGATACGGAGTTTGACTGAACCGTGTTGGCAATGCCAAAACCAGCCAGGCTACCAAACAGAGCAAAGGCAAAGCCCAGCCAGTGCCAGCGCTTATGCAAACCGTTGCGGATATAGTACATGGGGCCGCCGCTGAAGTTGCCCTGCCCATCCTTCTCACGGTAGCGCACTGCACAGACCGCCTCGGCATACTTGGTGGCCATCCCCACCAATGCCGTAATCCACATCCAGAAAAGTGCCCCGGGACCGCCCAGGGCAATAGCCGTTGCCACGCCAGCGATATTGCCGGTGCCAATGGTCGCCGAGAGCGACGTCATGAGCGCACTGAAGGGTGAAATATCACCCTCACCGCGACCCGCGCGCCCTTGTAATAGCAACCGCAGAGCGACCGGTATTTTGCGGACTGTGGCGAAACGCAGACCGATACTCAGGTAAAAGCCCGTACCCAGTAACAGCACCAGCATCACCGGTCCCCAGGCCCAGCCATTTACGGTGGTTATCAATTCAGTCATGGCCGTTTCCCCTTATTGTTATGATTCTGACGTTGTGACTACCGACTTTATCTTACCAGCGAAATCCGCCGCTCTGGGGAAACAGCCCGAACAAACCGCCCGTATGAACAAACACGATGTCGTGGCAGGACGCAAAACGCCCGGCGGCTGCTTCTGCCAACAGGCCCTGAAATGCCTTACCGGTATAGACCGGGTCAAGCACCAGGCCCTCAAGAGCGGCCAGCTCCCTGATCAGGTCAAATGTCTCTTTACTGGCGATACCGTAGCCATCGCCGACATAGCCATCGATAACACGTGGTTCCAAGTCGAAGTGAGGAACGTCGGGGTAGCGCCCCGACCAGTCCTGCGCATCGGCGGTTACCTTGTCGAGAAAATAGCGCTCGTTATCACAGACATTGACGCCCCAGACGGTCGCCGGCAGGTCGTGCAAGTGGGCGCCAAGCGTCAGCCCAGCCTGGGTGCCACCGGACCCGGTAGCCGTTACGATATGGGCTTTTTCAATACCCTCACGGCGGAAGTCCTCGCGCAGTTCCTCGCTGGCCGCGATATAACCCCAGGCTCCCAGGCCGTCACTACCGCCGGTTGGTATTGCCAATGCCTTGTGGCCCAAACCCGCGTAATAGTCTTGCCACTCCTCGAATAGCTGGTCTATCTCAGCGAAGAAGCGCCTGGCGGGATAGCAACTGATCCTGGCTCCTGCCAGCCGGTCCAATAGATAATTGCCCTCGTCGGTCTGAGGTTCATCGCCACGCAATAGTAAGTGAACTTGCAGGCCTAACTGGGCGCCAACAAAAGCCGTGGCT
Organism: uncultured Halieaceae bacterium; assembly: GCA_938074135.1. The sequence goes on from CALJFL010000090.1 coordinate 2,223, forward strand.
CGACAGTGATTACTCTGCAAGCCCCCACAGGTGATCAGGGTGTCGTAGCCGTTATCGATGGCGTGCGCGGCAATAAACTCCAGTTTGCGGACCTTGTTACCACTGAGGGTGCTGCCAGTGAGGTCGTCCCGCTTGACCCAGATACGCTGCCCTTTGCCCCAGCGCTCGGTGGCTCTGGTCAGCAGTTGCAGCGGGGTCGGTGTCTGGGCGAGTTTAAGGCGCCGCGGGTAGTGCAGGGTCATCCTAGCCTATGGACTTCAGGGTACCCTTGGGCAGAACGGCATGAATGTGTACACGCTGAAACTTCATATCTACCTTATCGGATACATTTAAAACGATGTAGCTGTCATCCAGGGACGTGATCTTGCCCAGTATTCCCGATGTAGTCACCACCTCATCCCCTTTATTCAGGGCTGCCACCATCTCCGTATGTTCTTTCTGCCGCTTGCGTTGCGGGCGAATGGCGATGAAATAAAATAAAACAAACAGCCCGACGAGGAAAAAGATCTGAAACATTTCACCGCCCTGGGCAGCGCCACCAGCGGCCTGTGCATGGGCATCGGCTATAAACAAACTCATAGAGAATATCCTGTTACGTTAAGAAGTTGGGGAAGCCTAAAACGACCGGTTAATGTACAAGGTTTGTGCCATGCTCGCAATCGAGCGGGACTTAGGGCTCGATCGTCAGTGCATAGTCCATGATCTGGGGCGCATGATCGGAGAACCGCTCGTCCTTGTAAATGGATGCGTCCTGTACCGTAGCGGCGAGGCCCGGTGTGATCATCTGATAGTCCAGTCGCCAGCCCACGTTCTTGGCCCAGGCCTGACCGCGATTGGACCACCAGGTGTACTGCTCTGGCTCCTGATTAACCAACCTGAAGGAATCGATGTAACCCACCTCGTCATAGACTGTATCCAGCCAGGCCCGTTCTTCTGGTAAAAAGCCTGAGTTCTTCCGATTGGCGCGCCAGTTCTTTAGATCAATTTCTTTGTGGCAGATATTCCAGTCGGCACAAATAATGAATTCTCGCCGCTTGCGCCTGAGGGCACGCAAGTGTTCAACAAAGGCCTCGAGAAACAGGTTCTTGCGTTCCTGGGCCTGCTCGCTGCTGGAGCCAGAGGGCACGTAAAGTGATATAACGCTCAGGCCTTTAAAGTCAGCCTGCAGGTAGCGACCTTCAGAATCCAGCGGATCCCAGCCGAGGCTGGTAATGACCTTGCGCGGCTTCACCCGACTGTACAGTGCAGTGCCGCTATAACCCTTCTTCTGTGCGTCGTTGTAGAAACAGTGATAGCCCTGTGGGCAGAACATGGCGTCGCCCAGCTGATGCTCCTGGGCCTTGGTCTCCTGTATACAAATTACATCGGCGTTCTGCGCAGGTAGCCAGTCAAAGAAGCCCTTGCGAGCCGCTGCCCGAATGCCATTAGTGTTGCAGCTTATAATCCTTGCCATGCTCGCCTCGATGCCTCACGGAGGCCGCAGTGTAGCGGAACGCCCGCATGTGACCAACTTTTACAAAATGTTAAACCTGTGGAGGCGATTTGCCCGCCATAAACCCCCGAAAATCTGCTATGTTTGGGCACCTGATCCGGTACTGTAAGTTAGCGATAATTATAAAATCTACGCAGGAACAATAACGGTGAGCAAAACCACAGCAGAAACCAACCAGCAAATTGCCTATCAGCTATCTAACAATCTCTCGAGACTGCTACGAGAATTCTCCAGGGACTTTGAAACCCGGATAAGGCTGCTGTTGAATGAACGTGGTCATCCCGACATTAGGCCGTCTCATAGCGCGGTCTTTGCCAATCTGGGACTGGGCGCTGTCAGGGTGACCGAACTCGCCGAACGCGCTCAGGTGACGCAGCAGGCGATGGGTAAAATGTTAAAAGAACTCGAGCGCATGGGTTACATCGCGCGAGCGGTCGATGAGGGTGACAAACGAGCCAAGGAAATAAAGTTGACTGAGCGAGGCATTCAACTGGTAGCAGACAGTATGGAGGTGATGGCAGAGGTTCGCGAACACTATGCCCGCCGCGTTGGCAGCGAGGAGCTCGACGCGCTGGAAGAGTCGCTGCGCAACGCGGTCCGTAACTTGAATCTCGAATACCTGCCCGAGTCATGGGCAGACACCACAACAGGATAAGTCGATCGAACATGAATAGTGATGCTACAGAGATATTGGCCGCCCAAAAGACAGCCGTCGCCCAACTTACCGCCGAAGGTGCCCCCTTCGAATTGATTGACCGCCAGGTTAATGGCGTACCACTGCGATGCTTCAAGCAGGCCCCCACCACCCTGCGCGATGCGCTGGCAGAGGGACGCAAGCATGGGGAACGTGTTTGCGTGACCTACGAGGATGAGCGATTCAGCTTCGATGAGCTGTTTATCATGGTCGACAAACTGGCTAACAACCTGGTTAACCACTACCAGATCTGCAAAGGTGATCGCGTGGCGATTGCCATGCGCAATTACCCTGAATGGATGGCCGCTTATATTGCGACTGTTTCCATCGGCGCCATCGTGGTGCCACTGAACAGCTGGGCGCAACCCGACGAGCTGGAATATCTGCTCAGTGACTCCGGGGCAAAGTTGGTATTTACCGATCAACAACGGGCCGGATACCTGGCTGACCGACTGGAACGCCTGCAATGTAAAGCGGTGGTTGTGCGCGGCGATGTCTCGCAGCTCGGTGATGGCTTCGACAGCTTTGAATCCACCCAGAGCGGGCCCGCAGATATGCCGGATATTGATATCGCTTCTGGTGACCTGGCGATGATCATGTATACCTCCGGCACGACCGGCAAGCCCAAAGGCGCGGCTTCAACCCATTTCGCCATCTGCCAGGCGCTGTACAATATGGAGATGAACGCCTATGCCTCGGCCATGGCTAATCCCGATACTGTCGGCAAGATGATGTCCAGCGGTCACGAGCCGGCGACGCTACTGGCGGTGCCGCTGTTCCATGTTTCCGGGTGTTATGCGGTCTTTATGCTCAATCTCCGGGGCGGCCGTAAGACCTCGATTATGTACAAGTGGAATCCGGAAGACGCGCTGCGCATTATTGAAGCAGAACGCATCAGTGTATTTACCGGTGTCCCGGCGATGACCATAGCCCTGCTGGAATCACCGGCCTTTGACAGTACAGACACTTCCAGTCTGTTCTCCATGGGCGCTGGCGGCACGGCCTCGCCACCGCACCTGAAGGACCTGATTTACGACAAACTGCCTGACGCCTACCCGGGCACCGGCTACGGCATGACGGAAACCAACGCAACCGGCTCGAGCGTCACCGGCGAAGCCTATCGCCTGCGGCCAGAGGCGTCTGGCCTTGTCACAGCGATCGTTGACTGCAAAACGGTGGATGAAAATGGTAACGACCTGCCACCGGGCAGCACCGGTGAGTTTTATCTGCGCAGCCCGACCAATGTTCAGCAGTACTGGAATCTACCGGAAGCCACCGCTGAAACATTCAAAGACGGCTGGGTTGCCACAGGCGATGTGGGCTATATCGACGAGGAAGGTTTTCTCTACGTGGTCGACCGTATCAAGGATATGGTCATTCGCGGCGGCGAAAACATCTACCCTATCGAGGTCGAAGGGCTACTGCTCACTCACCCGGCGGTACGCGAGGCCGCTGTTTACGGCGTGCCACACGATACCTGGGGTGAAGAACTTGCGGCCACGGTGTATGCAGACCCCGCTGTAGATGCCGAGGAACTCAAGGGGTTTCTGCGCCCGAAACTGGCGGCCTACAAAGTCCCCGAGTACATCACTGTCAGCGACACACCGTTGGTCAAGAATGCCACCGGCAAGCTGATCAAGAAGGAAATTCGTCAGGATTATCTGGACAGCCTCTAGACTCGTTGGGCGAATGCCACCCTCGGTCGGTACTCGGGGGATCACAGTATCAAAAGCGGTACTGCAGTGCCGCTCCATAACTGTCGAAGTCGCTGCCGGTTCGGGTCACCACACCCGTGCTGGCATTGAGCTTTAGCGAGAGATGCCTGCTCAGCGGTGTGGAAAAAGTGGCACCCCAGCGTGAGTTTTCCAGTGCATCGTCGCGGTCGTCGCCGTTAAGACTCGTTTCGCCGCCACCGTAAAAGTTGGCATTCAACGATACCCACCGACCGCGGGCAAGGTAGTAAACAAGGTGCCCCTGCAGGGAGTACAGTGGATCCTGCTCCAGCTTGTTGCCGCTGTAGAAATCGTCATTGTCCTCGTAAAAGCGCACGGAGCCGGCGAGATCAAAGTGCCAGCGGCCCACCCGGTAGGACATGCCCAGTCCCGGACGCAGTAGCCAGCGGTTGGCGCCGGCATTGAGAAGGTTTTCCGAGTTATAGGTTCCCACTGGCACAACCGCTTGCAAACTGGCGCCCATCACCAGGCCGGGCTCCCAGGTGGTGAATTCGGCCAGCTTCATGGCCGGTGCACCGAAAAAATTCCAGCTTACGCGAACCCTGGGATCGATGTATTCGCAGCGCCGCCCCTCGACAAATTCACCTTGAAATATGGCCGAGCCTTCGTAGCAGGTCCGCCCGACTGCAAGATCCAGCTTGCCGGAATCCTGGCCCAGGGCAAAGGAGTGGGCGAACCCCATCACGCCGGTATCAATGGTCAGCTCAAGATCCTGGATGACCGTACTGTTGGCTGGCGAAATATCGCCCTCGGAGCGAGCCGCTCCGACCACCATAAACGTCTCACCGATGGGAAGATTGGTATAGGAACGCGGCTCCAGTTCCTGCGCCCCGGCCTGGCTCATTCCCATCGCGCCTAGCATGAGTCCGAGTACGGCCAGGCCACAGCGAGGCAGATACCTTGTCACGATGGTTACTCGCTTCCAGATGCGGCGCCAACCACCATGGACCGCGCGTTACGGGAGAATTCATCGGCGTCTTCCTGACGCTTGGCGTCCATCAGCTCGGCGATATCGACAGGCACCTTAACACCGCGCTGGGCGCCGGGGCGTTCTACTATTGAGCCTATCCAGCGCGACAGATTGTCGAGGCCTTCTATGGAGATACCGGACCAGTTATGGGTTCGCACCCAGGCCCAGTTGGCCATATCAGCGATACTGTAGTCACCGGCAAGGTATTCATTGTCTTGTAAATGCGTGTCCAGCACCTCGAATAAGCGCCGCCCCTCAGTCTGGTAGCGATCGATCGCAGGTTGAATCTTTTCAGGGAAGTAACGATAAAAGACATTGGCTTGCCCCATCATGGGCCCAATCCCTCCCATCTGAAACATCAACCACTGGATAACGCGCGATCGCCCACTGGCGTCTGTCGGGAGAAACTTACCGGATTTTTCGGCGAGGTAAATCATGATAGCGCCCGACTCGAAAATCGGGAACCGGTCGTTGTCGGTGTCCACAATCGCCGGAATTCGACCGTTGGGACAAATTGCGAGAAAATCCGCCTGCTTCTGCTCACCCGCCATCAGGTCGATGGGGTGTGTTGTATACGGAATCTCCATCTCTTCCAGGGCAATGGACGCCTTATAGCCATTGGGAGTTGGCGATGTGTACAGCTCTATCATGGGAGGTACGGCCTCAGAGGTTCATAAAGTCCGGGGCATTGAACACCCAGCTCTTCTCCTCTACGCGACGATTGATGCGCCATCCGTCTGTGGTGCGGCGATACTCATCGACATACCACAGACCTATAAAGTAAGTCTGGGTCCCGCCATCCGGCATGGACATTTCCATGGGATTAAAGCACATCACGCGGCCTTTTGCCGTATCACCCGCCAGTTCTACCTGCACATTGGCATTGAGATGTTGGGAGTTGGGAAACAGCTCATTGGTCAATGCACTTTCGAGAAACTCCAGGGTTGTCTCCAGGTCACCGACGCTGCCGCCGAATACGCTGTAATCAATGAAGGCGTCGTCGGTAAAGACCTGCCTCAACTCCTGAATTTTCTTCTGATCGACCAGGTCGGCGTAATGGAACACCAGGTCCTGTATTTCGAACCGGTCAGAAATCTCCTGCTGGGAAAGCATCTGGCTACTCCGTCTAAAATTCGAGTGGTAGTTTTATGTGTCGCTCAAACATCCGGTTACGCAGTGCTGTCAATCGCGGAGTGAACGCGGTTTTTGTCGCATCGTCCGCCGATTCATATTGCACTCTTAGCCAGTCGGGCATCGGGTTGTCTTCGGGCCCCAACGGCTTGATGAGCCCGGCAAAATGGGCCAGATAGAAGTCAGCTGCAGTAACAGTCTCGCCAACCAGATACTCTCTACCGGCCTGCTCCTGCCGCGCCATCACGGAATCAAGATGCGCCAACTGCGCGAGTAATTTGGCTAAGGCGCGCTCAGCCTGCTGCTCGGAGTAGCCATACTTCTGCGCCATGCGCTGAACCTGCTCAGGCACTTCTGCCAACACCATGCTCGGAGCGAACAGTTGCAATCGGCGATTCCAGCC
>CALJFL010000091.1 GCA_938074135.1 uncultured Halieaceae bacterium
GGCACTGTCCGGTACGCGCACATCGGTCAGGGAAACCCGGGCGTGGTCCGAGGGCATGTTAAATGTCCACAGATACTCTTCCACTTTAAGCCCTGGCGTGTCCATGGGAACAAGGAAGGCGGTGATGCCATCGGCTTCACCGGCCTGGCCTGAGGTACGCGCCATTACAAGGTCGCAGTCGGCGGTATGCACGCCGGTGTTCCAGGTTTTCTCGCCGTTGATCACCCAGTCATCGCCGTCGCGGATGGCGGCGGTCTCCATATAGGTAGCGTCTGATCCGTGTTCGGGTTCGGTGATACCAAAGGCAAAACCTCGTGTCGCGGTTTTAAGTCCTTCCAGCCATTGGTCGCACTGCGCCTCGGTGCCGTATTCCAGCATCAGCAGCAGGGCGATATTGTTGCCGACCACGGAGTGTTCATTCTGCAAATCGTTGTGCAGCCCCAGGCCCTTGACGGCCAGGTGCTCGCGAATAATCGCCATGCCGAGGTTCCCACCATTGCGTCCGCCATGCTCAATGGGGAACGGGTAGCTGAAAATACCGGCCTCAACCGCCAGTTGCTTGGCCTGGCGCAGCAGGTCCTCCCAGGTCTCGTTGGGCAGTCCCCCGCGATCCCAGTCTGTGCGGGCGTCTTCGCGCCGATGATCGAAAAAGCGGATATTGTCATCCCGCTCCTCCAATGGCTCGATCTTGTCGGCGATGAACTGGTCGACTTCCTCTAGAAAGTCGGCGATATCCGTCGGTATTTCGAAATCCATGTCGTGTCCACCCTGCGTGTAATGGGCCGATAAGTGTACACGCTTCCCCGCCTGGCGCTCACCTGTGACCAGTAGATGAGATGGCGGTGACATTCACCTCCCAAACATGGTTTGCGTGCTAGTATTAATGACCAAAAATTTACGCAAGTGTAAGGATTGCCTCTATGAACCAGGCAGAAATAAAACAGCTTCGTGGGCTGATGGAATATGAGGCCGCAAGGACTGCGCCGCCGGAAGAGTTTCCGTCGCTGCCGGATATCCCGGCGGGTCGCTACGTTGATCAACGATTCCATGATCTCGAGATAGAGCATATCTGGCGCAAGTCATGGTTGCTGGCCGGTCACATCGATGAGATTCCGGAGCCGGGCTGTTACTACCTGTGGGAAAACGCGGGGCAGCCGGTGATCCTTGTGCATGCCGAGGGCGGAGCGGTTAACGCATTTTACAATACCTGCAGTCACCGCGGCGCGCCGGTAGTAACGCAGCGCAGCGGCAAAAAGCCCCGGTTGACCTGCAAATACCACGGCTGGAGTTATAACCATGAGGGTGAACTGCTGGCGGTGCGTGACCCTGAGGACTTTCGCGATCTGGATTTTTCCTGCCGTGGCCTCAAGCGAGTGCGCTGTGAGCGCTTTGGTAACCTCATTTTTGTAAATTTCGATCCCGATGCGCCCACACTTCTGGAATGGTTGGGGCCTATTGCCGATGAGTGGGAGGAATTTCAGTTCGGTAAGTGCCGGCTCGCGGCGAGACATATCTGGGACCTGGACTGCAACTGGAAGATCGCCATGGAGGCCAATACCGAGGTCTATCATGTGCGCAGCATTCACCCCAAAACGGTATCGCCCATCCTGGACGATCGCAGGAACGTCAATACCCTTTATCCTAACGGCCACGGCCGTATGGTTGCACCGGTACCGGCAGGCGCTGAAAGCCTGAGCGCACTTATTCTTCCTGATGGTCTGCGGCAGATCGACACCGTGGGTGAGATCGCCCGCACTTGTACCCAGTCCTATGGCATCTTCCCCAACTGGGTGTCGCCGCTGAGCCAGATATCCATACCGCCGTTGCTGTTTTGGCCCAATGGGATTAACAAGTCGCGTATAGAGACCTTCACCATGGCGCCGGATTGGGGTGATGGACCTCGCCCGGACCTATGGACAGAGAATGACGGAGAGGAGCTGTGCCAGATCATCCAGGAAGATATCCAGTTTGGTGAGAAAATCCAGAAATCGATGGAGTCCTATGGTTTTAGCGGGGTGCCCTTGAGTTACCAGGAAGCTCGTATCTACCATTGGAACCAGGCTGCGGACCGCATGATTGGGCTGGACAATATTCCCCCGGAGCTGCGCGTAGAGCAGGTGATTGGCGACGACTGGATTTATCCCAACGACCCGCGCGTGGCCCATATCTAGTGCAGGGTTGGATCGCGCAGATTTTTTCAGTAGATAATATTTAACCCATGAGTTTACAGCCATGACCCAAGCACAAAGATTGATAGCGCTGGCCTCAGGCGTCCATCCGGACCTGGATCCCGATGCCATGGTGAGAGTGGCCGGCGAAGCGGGGTATAACAGCGTCGGTATCTGGGTGGAGCCTGGCGTCAATTGGCATCGTACAACGACGGCTCAGGTGCGCAATGAGCTGGAAAACTACGGCCTCGTCGCCCTCGATGTTGAGGTCATCTGGTTGCAAGCCGACAGCAAGCCGGACCCTGTGCATCACCAGATCATCGATATCGGTGGCGAGTTGGGTGCCCGCAACTGCCTGATCGTGAGCTCGGAACCCGACCTTGAGCAAAACAAGCGCCTCTTTGAGGACCTGTGCATTCGAGCCGAAGCAGCCGGGCTGAGAGCCTGCTTCGAGTTCATGGGCGTTACCGAGGTCAAGGATCTTACAGCAGCCATGGCTGTGGTTGAGGGTGTCGACCATCCTGCCGGAGGTGTGCTGATCGATGCATTTCACCTCGAGCGTGTCGGCCTGGAGCCGGCGGCAGTCGAATCGGTTGATCCGCGCTGGCTGAGCTACATGCAGCTGTGCGATATGCCTGCACGAGGCGTCATCGACGAACCCGACGCGTACTTTGCCGACGCCCTGGATGGTCGCCTCGCACCTGGCGAGGGCGAACTGCCGCTGGCAGAGCTACTCAGCAAGTTTTCCCCGGATATTCCAATCAGTCTCGAGATCCGCTCAAAGCATTATCGCGACAGCTATTCCGACCCGGTCGAGCGCGCCCGGGTAATCCTGGAAAAGACACAGGCCTTTTTACAGCAGGGGTAGACCGTCGCTGGCTAGGTGGCGCTGATTGGCAGGGCTGTCTCGAACTTCAGTTCGCGCAGGGCTATGTTTGATCGGACCTGGGATATCTCCGGCAGGGCAAACAGAAACTCTTCCATAAACGTATCCAGCGACTCTATGCTCTGGGTGACTACCCGCAGAATAAAGTCAGCATCACCCGTGGTCGCGAAACATTCCATCACCTCGGGCCTTTGCAAAATGGCCTCCTCGAAGTGCCCGGTACTCTCGCGCACGTGGCGTGACAGGGTGACGTGGATGAAAGCGCACAGATTCAGGTTTACCTGCTTGCGATCCAGTAGCGCTGCATAACCGGCAATGACGCCGCTGTCCTCCAGGGCCCGCACCCGGCGCCAGCAAGCTGCCGGTGAAATGCCGATCTGGTCTGCCAGGCGCTGATTACTGAGTCGACCATCGTGCTGCAGAGCGGTGACAATTTTTAGATCGGTACGGTCCATACGGGCTGCCTTCCCAACGGTTGAATGATTCTTAACTATAATAATGTATAAATCGAAGAAAATTCAAAAATACTCTGAATATACCTAAATATATGAAAGCACCTTCGAATAAAACTCAATTAAAGTAAACAGTCTGTCTGCTCGATCAGGTCTCGCTTATGTCCAGTCTCACTGATCCAACCACACTCGATGATTATGCTCTGGAAGATCGCTATCGACGCGAGCAGGGACGGGTGTTCCTGACCGGAACCCAGGCCCTGGTTCGCCTGCCGATGTTGCAGCGGGAACGCGACCGCCAGGCCGGTCTCAATACCGCCGGTTTTGTGTCCGGTTACCGGGGCTCGCCGCTGGGGGCTTACGATCAGGAGCTGTGGCGGGCTCGCGGATTCCTGGAGGAGCACGACATCCAGTTTCTGCCAGCGATCAACGAAGACCTGGCCGCGACAGCGATCCTGGGTACCCAGCAGGTTGAGAGCGAGCAGGAGCGGGAGGTCGATGGGGTTTTCTCCATCTGGTATGGGAAGGGACCGGGTGTAGATCGCGCGGGTGACGCGCTCAAGCACGGCAATGCCTACGGCAGCTCACCCCACGGTGGGGTACTGGTGGTAGCTGGAGATGATCACGGTTGTGTGTCGTCGAGTATGTCGCACCAGTCCGATGTGGCCTTCATGGCTTTTTTTATGCCGACACTTAATCCTGCCAGCGTTGCCGAGTATATCGAGTTTGGCTTGTACGGTTTTGAACTCTCGCGGTACTCGGGCACATGGGTTGGTTTCAAGGCGGTTTCCGAAACCGTGGAAAGCGCTGCCTCGGTGGAGCTCAATCCTTGCCAGCAGTTTCACCGGCCTACCGATTACGAGGCACCCGATTTCGGCTTACATTATCGCTGGCCCGACTTGCCGGGGCCCCAGGTAGAGGCCCGCATGGTCGCCAAACTGGACGCCGTGCGTGCTTTCGCCAGAGCCAATCCCATTGACCGCGCCATCTACAATATTCCCGAAGCGCGCTTTGGCATCATCACTACTGGCAAGGGCCACCTCGACCTGATGCAGGCCTTGCGGCTGTTGGGGTTGGATGAAGCGCGTTGTCGTGAATTGGGTATCGATATCTACAAGGTGGGTCTGGTCTGGCCCCTTGAGACTGAAGGTGCCCGCGCGTTCCTGCGTGGTAAGGATGAAGTGCTGGTTGTGGAGGAAAAACGCGGCATCATTGAGAGCGAATTGAAAGAGGCCCTGTACGACTATCAGAGCGACAATCCCAGCCGTATGGTGGGTAAGTACGACGAGGAGGGCAGTCCGCTGATCCCGTGGACCGGCGAGCTCTCGCCGGGTTTACTGGCGCCCATTGTCGCTGGCCGGATTACGCACGAGTTTCCCGGGGTCAGCTTTGCGGCCGAGCTGGCCGCACTGGCCGCCACCCAGGTCGACGTCGCAGTGCCTACCGATGTAAAACGCACACCCTATTTTTGCGCCGGCTGCCCGCATAACACGTCTACCAAGGTGCCCGAGGGCAGCAAGGCGCTGGCCGGTATCGGCTGCCACTTTATGGCCTCCTG
>CALJFL010000092.1 GCA_938074135.1 uncultured Halieaceae bacterium
GTTGCCCACAACCTGGGCGGCCACCATCGCCGCTGATTCGGGTATCACCGGGTTGACCTTACCCGGCATGATCGAGGAGCCTGGCTGCAGAGCCTCCAGTTCTATCTCCGCCAGGCCCGCCAGTGGGCCAGAGTTCATCCAACGCAGGTCATTGGCAAGTTTGGCAATGACCACGGCATATCGTTTGAGCGCGCCCGACAGAGCCACCGCGACATCCTGGCTGCCGATACGGATAAACGGATTGCCGACGGGCTGAAACTTGATTCCTGTGCCTGCTGACAGGGCGAGACAAAATTCCTCGGCGAACTGTGGATGGCCATTCACCCCCGTCCCTACCGCGGTTCCTCCCTGCCCCAGACTTTGCAGGGCTGGCCTCTGTTGCTCGAGTTGTATTGTCGCCTCGGCAAGTTGGTCCGCCCAGGCTGTCATGGTCTGGCCAAGGGTCACTGGCATGGCGTCCATAAGATGCGTGCGCCCGGTTTTGACATGGTGGCCAACCATTACCGCCTTATCGCGAATCGTTTTCTCGAGATGCGCCAGCGCCGGTAACAGAGACTCATCAAGCCCAATAACCGCACTGACGTGGATGGCAGTGGGAACAACGTCGTTACTGCTCTGCCCGAAATTGACATCGTCATTGGGGTGTATATCACGCCCAAGCTGCTGTCTAGCGAGTGTCGAGATGACTTCATTGGCATTCATATTACTGCTGGTGCCGGAGCCTGTCTGGAAGACATCTACAGGAAAATGGCGCATGAGTAATTTGTCAGTGAGTAACAGATCGCAGGCCTCCACAATGGCACCGGCCACCTCGTCCGGAAGGCGTTGCAGTTTACCGTTGGCCACCGCAGCCGCACGTTTGCACAGTATCAGCGCACGCACAAAAGACTCAGGCATCGCCTCGCCACTGACCGGAAAATTGTCAACCGCCCGCTGTGTCTGGGCTCCATACAAGGCCGCTTCGGGGACTTGTACCTCACCCATGCTGTCGCGTTCTATCCTTGTGGCCATCGTCTCGCTCTCCCCTGAGTCATCGCCTGCACCTGATTCTAGCTTGATAAACCCATCCTTGCGTTGCCATGGCAGCAGGCGAACGACCTTGATCCGGTTTAATATTCCGAATCAAGGCGCAGCCCAAGCACCAAATAGTTAAGCCGACGGCAATTCCTTGCCAATTCTTGACCGGAAACAATAGGCAGCGCCAAACCGCTGGCTATACTTCCACCATCAGAAATTTCGAGGAGATTACTATGGCCAAAGCTGCCGACTACAACCTGGGGCCGAATACATACCCGCGTGGGTGGTTCATCGTGGCTGAAAGCTGTGAGCTGGACGAAGGCCCACAGGCCGTTCGCTTCTTCGGGCAGGACATGGCCCTGTATCGCGGGGAGAGCGGCCGGCCTGTCCTGCTTGATGCCTATTGCGCCCACATGGGAACGCACCTCACGGCCAGCGAGAGCGCCATGATTGTCAAGAATGGCGAGCAAATCGAGGGGGACTCAATTCGCTGTCCGTATCACGGCTGGCGCTACGACCCCGATGGCAACGTGGATGACATCCCCTACTTCGACGGACCCTGCCCCAAGTCGGCCTCTATCCGCTCCTATCCGGTCGTCGACAACATGGGTTGCATCATGGCCTGGTACGACCCCGAAGGCCGAGAGCCTGATTTCGAGCCGCCACATTTGCCCCAATGGGAAGATGGCCAATGGGTTAACTGGCAACTGGACCACCTTGGCGAAATCAGTATTCATCCCCAGGAGATACTCGACAATATGGCCGATGCGCGGCACCTGGGCCCAACCCACGGCGCGCCCTGTGAGTACTTTGCCAACGAGTTTAAAGACCACGTCTACATCCAGCGTCAGGGCGGCCCGATGCAACTCTATGATACGTACCTGCAAACCACCACCTGGTACACCGGCCCGGGCCTGCTGTTATCGAAACAGGTATTTGCCGGTAACGAGATCTATGAACTGATCGCCAATACCCCGGTAGAAGACGGACTGGTCAAATGCTGGCACGCAATCCTCTATAAGGGGGCTTCCAACCCCGCCAGTGCCGAGGATACCGAGGCCGCCAGGCTGGCACAGGCCGGTGCATTGGAAGCGTTCGCCGCCGACTTCAACGTGTGGCAAAACAAGAGCCCGGCAATCAAGATTATGCAGCTTAAGACCGACGGACCCTTCAAACTGGGCCGCAAGTGGTATTCGCAGTTTTATGCGGCGCCGGAAGACGTACAGGGTATTCGCGATGAGCTTAATGGCGAGCACCTCACCCAGGGACTGAAAACCCCGGAAGAGGTAAATCACAACATCGATGGCGGGCTGAAGTTCACAGCCTGATCAGGGGTGCAGACTTAAGTGACTTACCCCATTCGCATCGATAGCCGCATCACTGAACCAGAGATATTTTTTACCCCCTGACAAGTAAGCCTCCAGGAAATTCTTGTTTCTTGGATCAAACCAGCGCTCGCTGACGCCACCGGGGAAGTGGAACGTCACTTTGTCGTCGTCAGCCATATCA
>CALJFL010000093.1 GCA_938074135.1 uncultured Halieaceae bacterium
ATGGCCAAAAAAAAATCATCCAGTAAAGCCTGGATGAAGGAACATCGCGATGACCCCTACGTGCAGCAGGCCCAGCGCGAGGGCTATCGTTCACGTGCCTGCTACAAATTGCTGGAGCTGCAGCAAAAAGATCGGCTGATCAGCCCGGGCATGACGGTGCTGGACCTGGGTAGTGCGCCCGGAGGATGGTCACAGGTAGCGGCGGAGCTCGTCGGGCACAAGGGTCGGGTGATAGCCTCGGATATCCTGCCAATGGACGCCCTTGCCGGTGTCGAGTTCATCGAAGGTGATTTTACGGATGACGAGGTGTTCGAGCAGATTTTGGCGCTGGCCGGAGATGACCCGGTGGATTGTGTTATCTCGGACATGGCGCCTAATATGAGCGGCGTGGCGGCGGTCGATCAGCCAAGGGCCATGTATCTGGTGGAGCTCGCGGTCGACATGGCCCGGCGAATGCTGCCCCCGGGTGGGTCATTTGTGGCCAAAATATTCCAGGGAGAGGGCTTTGACGACCTGATACGCGATGTTCGCGGTGATTTCGGTCGTGTTTTGACCCGCAAGCCCAAGGCCTCAAGGGCCCGGTCGCGGGAAGTCTACCTGGTGGCGAGCGCCTACAAAGGGGGTTGAAATATGGAGCGAATGCCCCCATTTGTAGTAAATTGGTTGATAGATATCGCGCGCTTGCGCGTATAACACCCTAAGGCAGCCTCCGTTGCCGGGCCTGGTGCCGCCGATTGTGGCGGAACTTGGTTATAATCCTTCTATACTTAAGGAGTGGAAGCTGTCACACCCGTCATGGGGCGGTGAACTTGTGAGGAAGCAGCATTGAGTGATATGGCGAAAAATTTACTGCTATGGCTGGTTATAGCCGCTGTCCTGTTGTCGGTATTCAACAACTTCAATATGCAGGAACCGACTGAGCAGGTGGGTTACTCCGATTTTATCCAGGAGATCCAGCGCGACCAGATCAAGAAAGTGGTCGTCGACGGCCTGACCATCTCGGGTGAGCGTTACGATGGCTCCAGCTTTGAGACCGTGCGACCCATGGTCGAGGACCCGAAGCTGATCGACGACCTGTTGAGCCACAAGGTCGAAGTTGAAGGTCGCAAACCGGAACAGCAGAGCGTATGGACGCAATTGCTGGTGGCCAGCTTTCCGATCCTGATTATTATTGCGGTGTTCATGTTCTTCATGCGCCAGATGCAAGGTGGCGGCGGTGGACGCGGCGGCCCCATGAGCTTTGGCAAGAGCAAGGCGCGACTGCTCGGTGAAGACCAGATCACGACAACGTTTGCCGATGTTGCAGGCGTCGACGAAGCCAAGGAAGACGTCAAGGAACTGGTGGACTTCCTGCGTGACCCCAGCCGTTTCCAGAAGTTGGGTGGCCGTATACCCCGCGGTGTGCTGATGGTCGGCCAACCCGGTACAGGTAAGACCCTGCTGGCCAAGGCGATCGCTGGCGAAGCCAAAGTACCCTTTTTCTCAATTTCCGGGTCCGACTTCGTTGAAATGTTTGTCGGCGTCGGTGCCTCCCGTGTCCGTGACATGTTCGAGCAGGCCAAGAAGCAGGCACCGTGTATTATTTTTATCGACGAGATCGATGCCGTTGGCCGCCATCGCGGTGCTGGCCTTGGCGGTGGTCACGATGAGCGTGAACAAACCCTCAACCAGTTATTGGTCGAGATGGATGGCTTTGAGGTCAACGATGGCGTCATTGTTATCGCTGCAACCAACCGTCCGGATGTACTGGACCCCGCATTGTTGCGTCCCGGTCGTTTTGACCGGCAGGTTGTTGTGGGCCTGCCCGACATTCGCGGCCGGGAACAGATCCTCAAGGTGCATATGCGTAAGGTGCCCCTGGCGGAAGATGTAGATCCTTCAAAAATCGCCCGTGGCACGCCCGGATTTTCCGGTGCCGACCTGGCCAACCTGGTTAATGAGTCAGCCCTGTTTGCGGCCCGAGCCGGTGTGCGCACAGTGGGGATGCAACAGTTCGAGCTGGCCAAGGACAAGATCATGATGGGCGCGGAGCGCAAGTCCATGGTTATGTCCGAGGACGAAAAACGCAATACCGCCTACCACGAGGCGGGGCACGCCATTGTCGGGAGGCTGGTGCCGGAACACGATCCGGTTTACAAAGTCAGTATTATCCCGCGTGGCCGAGCTCTTGGCGTGACCATGTTTCTTCCCGAGGAAGATCGCTACAGCCATAGTCGACGGCATATCAACAGCCAGATTTGTAGTCTCTTTGGTGGACGTATCGCTGAGGAGATGACCTTGGGTAAGGATGGTGTTACCACCGGTGCCTCCAACGACATCCAGCGCGCGACCGATATCGCCCGCAAGATGGTCACGCAGTGGGGTCTTTCCGAGAAAATGGGCCCGTTGATGTACGACGAGGGCGGGGAGGAAGTATTCCTCGGCCGCAGTGCCGGACAACCGAACAAGTCGGTGTCTGACGAGACCGCCAAGGCCATTGACGAGGAAGTGCGACGCATTATTGACGAGTGCTATGGCGTGGCTCAGAGGTTGTTGGAAGAAAACTTCGACAAGCTGCACACGATGGCAGACGCCTTGATGCTGTATGAGACAATCGACGCCGACCAGATCGATGAAATCATGGCTGGACGTACACCGAGCCCACCTTCCGACTGGGACGACAGCACAGGCGGCGCAAGTAGCAGTGCCAAGCCATCGGCGGAAGACAAGCCGGACTCTGCCAGCCCCATAGGTGGTCCAGCCGGCGAACATTGAGTATGGCGTCAGCCATGCTGCCAGGCACAGACCCGCACCCGGCGCTTAATTGCGCCGGGCGCATTTTGGACCTCTCGCGCCCGCGTATCATGGGCGTCATCAATACAACGCCGGACTCGTTTTCAGACGGCGGCAGCCTCTACAGCAACGAAAAACTTGATCTTGAATGCGCCTTTGAGCGGGCGCGCGAAATGACAGCCGCCGGGGCGGCGATTCTTGATATTGGCGGCGAGTCGACTCGCCCGGGTGCAGCACCGGTGTCCCTTGACGAGGAGCTACAGCGGGTCATGCCGTTGGTGGAGCGAGTGGTTGCAGAGCTGGATGTCGTGGTTTCTGTGGATACCAGCGCGCCACAGGTAATGCAGGCGGCGGCTGCGGCGGGTGCCGGTTTGATCAATGATGTGCGGGCGCTGGTGCGTGAAGGTGCCCTGCAAACGGCTGCGGCTACGGGACTGCCAGTGTGTCTCATGCATATCCAGGGTGAACCCGAGACCATGCAGTCGGAACCGGCGTATGCCGATGTGGTGGCCGAGGTCGGTGACTTTCTTGCCGCTCGGGTAAAGGCTTGCGAAGAGGCGGGTATTGGTCGCGAGCGACTACTCGTTGATCCGGGATTTGGCTTCGGCAAGACAGTGGCGCACAATCTGCAGTTGTTACAGGGCTTGCCGCAGCTGGCTGCGTTGGGGCTGCCGATTCTGGTGGGGCTGTCGCGAAAATCGTTGATTGGCAAGATTCTTGGACGCGACATGGGTCAACGGTTGCCGGCCAGTCTGGCGCTGGCGGTGATGGCCGTCGAGCGCGGCGCGACAATTATAAGAACACACGACGTTGCGGAGACGGCAGATGCCGTTGCAATGGCCGTGGCTTTGGCGGAAGTGGGGGAATAATGTCCAGGCAATATTTTGGTACCGACGGAATTCGTGGATCAGTGGGCGATCCGCCCATCACCCCTGACTTTATGCTCAAACTTGGCTGGGCCTGTGGTCGCGTGTTTGCGCGCAATGCCGAAACGGCGGGGCGCTGTACAGTGATCATCGGCAAAGATACCCGTGTGTCGGGCTATATGTTTGAGTCTGCGCTGGAGGCGGGGTTGGTAGCGGCCGGGGTGGATGTGAAACTGCTGGGGCCGATGCCGACGCCGGCGGTCGCGCTTATGACCCGTACTCATAATGCCGATGCAGGGATCGTCATTAGTGCATCCCACAATCCTTTTTATGACAATGGCATCAAGTTCTTCTCGGCGCTGGGCTCCAAGCTGCCCGACGAGGTAGAGCTGGCTATTGAGGCAGAGCTGGCCGGCGATATCGTCACAGTACAGTCCCGCGATATCGGCAAAGTGGTGAGGGTTGTCGACGCTGCTGGTCGTTACATAGAGTTTTGTAAATCAACGGTGCCTGAAGGGTTCAGCCTGCGTGGCATGCGTATCGCTGTCGATTGTGCCCACGGTGCCACCTACCATATCGCGCCCAGTGTGCTCGGTGAACTTGGGGCCGAGGTCATCAGCCTCGGGGTTCAGCCGGATGGGTTCAATATCAACGAGGGGGTCGGCTCGACACATACCGCAGCGCTGTCACAAGTGGTGCGCGAGCGGCAAGCTGACCTGGGCATTGCCTACGATGGCGATGGTGACAGGGTATTGTTCGTTGACCCCAACGGAGAGCTGGTGGATGGCGATGAGCTTCTCTACATTATTGCCAAACATCGGCTGGCAACGGGTCGTGCGGACGCGGGAGTGGTCGGTACCCAGATGTCCAATCTTGGCCTGGAACTGGCCCTGCGCGAAGAAGGACAGCAATTTGTGCGAGCCAAGGTAGGTGACCGCTTCGTCAAGGAGATGATGGAGACCCACGGCTGGCATCTTGGCGGTGAATCTTCCGGCCACATTATTTGTTCCGACGTGACGACAACCGGTGATGGCATTGTGGCCTCGCTGCAGGTACTGCGCGCTTTGCGCGAGGCAGAGGGTACCGATCTGGCGACCCTGCGCGGTGGTATGCGCAAGTTCCCCCAGACCATGATCAATGTGAAGGTTGCGGGCAAGCCCGACCTTGGTGGGTTTCCGGCCCTGAGTGATGCGGTGCAGGCGGTTGAAGACCGACTGGGGGAGCGGGGCAGGGTACTGTTGCGTCCCTCCGGGACCGAGCCGCTGGTGCGGGTAATGGTCGAGGGTGAGGACGTAGCCGAAGTGGCCGAAATCTGCCAGGGCCTGGCGTCGCAGGTGGAGCAGATACTGGGCTGAGTGCCCCGTGGGTTGCCTTGTAAGTAAAGGGTATCTTGGGTAAGATTGCCGCCGCTTTTTTGCTGGGAGTTCGACATGCGCCGTCCGTTGGTAGCGGGTAATTGGAAGATGAATGGCTCCCGCGCAATCGTAGCCGATCTGTTGGCGGGTCTGAGTGACGTGGAATCCTCCGCAGAAGTCGTGGTATGTCCCACCTTTGTGCACATAGCCCAGGTTATCGAGGCAGCGGCAGGTAGTCATCTGCAGGTTGGTGCGCAAGATTGCAGTCACATGGCGGCCGGCGCATTCACCGGCGAGGTTGCCGCACCGATGTTGGCTGATCTTGGGTGCCAGTGGGTGATTCTCGGTCATTCCGAGCGACGGCAGTACCATTCGGAGTCGGATGAACTGGTGGCGGCGAAGCTAAGCGCAGCAGTCGCCGCTGGTCTTGGCCCTGTTGTCTGCGTGGGAGAGACCCGTGAGCAGCGCGAAGATGGTGAGGCGGAGTCGGTGGTTGCCCGGCAGTTGGCCGGTGCCCTCGAAGGTCAGGTTAGTCTCGCAGGTTTGGTCATTGCCTATGAGCCGGTCTGGGCAATTGGTACTGGCCTGACAGCAACGCCAGAGCAGGCGCAGGACATGCATGCGTTTATCCGCGAGCAACTGGCAGTCACTGCGGAGGTTGACGCAGCGGCAACGCGAATTTTGTACGGTGGCAGTGTTAAAGCCAGCAATGCGGCCACGCTGTTCGGTTGTGCCGATATAGATGGGGCCCTGGTGGGCGGAGCCGCGCTGAACGCGGAAGAATTCAGGCAGATTATCGACGCTGCCAGCTAATGGGAGCCCTCCAGAGGGTCCGACAGAATTAAGGAAGTCCCCTCGGGGGCGGGAAAATTATGGAACAGATTATTTTAGTCGCTCACCTGTTGGTGGCCTTGGCCATTATCGGCCTGATCATGCTGCAGCAGGGCAAAGGCGCGGACATGGGCGCGTCCTTTGGCGCTGGTGCGTCACAAACACTGTTCGGCAGTGACGGCAGTGGCAATGCACTGACCAAAGCTACGGCCTGGTTGGTTGTGTTGTTCTTCTCCACCAGTTTTGGTTTGGCGCTGATCGCCAACCAGAAGACTGTGGTGGTGGATGACATTGACCTGATGATTCCGGCGGCCGTGGAAGCCCCTGTCGAAATACTGGATTCTGACCTGCCAGTAGTGGAAAATGACGCGCCTGCAGCGCTCAGCACCGAGGACGATGTCCCCGAACTGTAAGCGACCTCAATTATTGCCGAAGTGGTGGAATTGGTAGACACGCTATCTTGAGGGGGTAGTGAGCTATGCTCGTGCGGGTTCAAGTCCCGCCTTCGGCACCATCTAAAAAAAGGGCTCCTGTATCAGGGGCCCTTTTTTGTTGTTGGTCGCAACTGCTCCGCAGTGCTCGTGCGCACCTGGCCGGCGACGTTAAGTCCCGCCTTCGGCAGCCTTTTTAAACGTAAAATTCGGGACCAGTACAGGCACTTTCGTTTTGTAGGCCAGGTACTGTGGATCATCTCCCCATTTCTCATCCGACTTGCGCTCCAGCAAAGGAATGCCGCTTACGCGCGTGAGCAACAGGTAGACAAACAGCGGCGATATGGCTGTGACCCATTGCCAGCCTTGCAGGGCGGGGGCGGCCAGCAGAGCGACCCCCAGCCACAGCATAATTTCGCCAAGGTAGTTGGGGTGGCGTGAGCGCGACCACAGTCCAGAGGTAATGAATTGCCCGCTGCCATGCAGTAGCCTGAACTGACGTTTTTGCCGATCGGCAATCACTTCCAGGGCAAAGCCCAGTACCCATAGAGCAATGCCGAGCAGGTCCACTAGCATCAGCGGTTTTACCGTCTCAGCGGTGATAGCTGCCAGCGCACAGCCCGCCGTCACGGTGACCCAGAGACCCTGCAGGCTCCAGGTGGCGAGGAAAGACATCGGTCTGGGCTTGATCTTGTCGAACCTGGAGTCACTGCCATCGGCCTGGATGCGCAGGAACAGGAAAGAACCCAGACGCAAAGCCCAGATGATGATCATTGCTGCCAGCAGCAGCGACCGTCCATCAGTCTGTCCACTCATCCAAATCGCGACAAAGACAACACTGATATAGCTTAGCGAGCCGGTGAGATCATAGAATTTCTCGGTCTGGCGCAGGTAGGCGGGTATGAATGCCAGCCACTGCAGCCCGAACGCCAGCATTACGCACCAGGCAAAGACGGGCAGGCCGAGATAAACCGCGCCAGCCTGGCTCCCTGCCAGAGCGAGCACGATGCCGAGTACGATTGTTACGAGGATAATAGTAATTGTCGCGAATCCATTACGGTTGTGTCCTTATCTTACCTAAAGCCTGTGGACTTGGAAGCGAGTTTACACGGGGGCTTAACAGGGTTGCCAAGGTGAGGTTAGCCAGCCAAAGATTAACAGTGCGCGCCCGGTTACAGAGCCGCGTCTCCGGTGCATTGTATTGCACCTTTGAAAACAAGAATTTACGGATTTCAGGCCTGTCGAAATACCCTGTTTTTTCCTTTGACCAGCGGTTGACCGGGCAGGGTGCGATACCTATAATGCACAGCCTCGAATTTGGACTGCCCGAACACGCAGTCCAATGTGCAGTGCCAAGGGGCCTGCATGGCGAGGAAGTTTTGATGCGGGGTGGAGCAGCCTGGTAGCTCGTCGGGCTCATAACCCGAAGGTCGTCGGTTCAAATCCGGCCCCCGCTACCAATAACGTGTCACTTGCTCCAATTAAAAAGTGATACGACGAAAAAGCCCCTTTTTAGGGGCTTTTTCGTTTTTGAGTGAATGGCGATGGGCAGTTGACGTTAGCGGAGTGCATTTGGCCAGCAAAGAGCAACAGATAGAGCAGTTGCTACAGCCCACCGTCGAGGCGATGGGCTTTGATCTGTGGGGCGTCGAGTACATGTCGCAGGGTCGGCACAGCGTATTGCGCGTCTATATTGATGCCGAACAGGGCATTAACGTGGACGATTGTGCGGCGGTCAGCCACCAGGCGGGTAGCGTGCTGGACGTGGAGGAGCCAATCAGCGGTGAGTACACCCTTGAGGTTTCTTCGCCTGGCATGGACCGGTTGCTGTTTAAGCTGGAGCAGTATCCACAGTACGCGAACGAAGTTATTGAGTTGCGCTTGCGCAGTCCCTTCGAGGGACGACGCAAGTTCAAGGGAATTTTAAAAGGCATAGAGGGTGAGGATATTGTGGTGCAGGTTGATGACCATGAATACCTCCTACCTCACAGCGCGGTTGATAAGGCGCGTATCGAACCCCGTATTTAACGGGTGTACAACAGGCGAGGCTTGAGATGACAAAAGAAATTCTGTTGGTAGCAGAAGCGGTATCGAACGAGAAAGGTGTGTCCGAGGACATTATTTTCGAGGCGATAGAGCTGGCGCTGGCGACGGCCACCAAGAAGCGTTACGACGAGGACGCTGACATTGAGGTGACCATCGATCGTGAAACCGGTGACTACGTAACCGTGCGTCGTTGGCTGGTGGTTCCGGATGACGAAATGGCATTGCTGGGGACCCAGTTCACTACTGAAGAAGCGATCGAGGTAAATCCAGATCTCAAGCCGGGTGATATCCACCAGGAAACTGTCGACAACGTTGGCTTTGGCCGTATCGCCGCGCAGACCGCCAAGCAGGTTATTGTGCAGCGTGTGCGTGATGCCGAGCGAGCACAGGTGGTTGAGAAGTATGCCGATCGTGTTGGCGAGTTGATTGCCGGCACAGTCAAGAAAGTTACCCGTGACAATGTCATTGTTGATCTCGGTAATAATGCCGAGGGCCTGCTGCCCCGTGAGCAACTGGTCGGACGCGAAACCTTCCGGGTCAATGACCGGGTGCGAGCGATACTCACTGAAATTAGTGAGGAAACTCGCGGCCCGCAGTTGATCCTCAGCCGCGCATGCCCCGAGATGTTGATTGAGCTGTTCAAGATTGAAGTGCCCGAGATCGCCGAGGAAGTCATTCAGATTCGCAGCGCTGCCCGTGATCCGGGCTCGCGAGCCAAGATTGCAGTGAAGACCAACGATCAACGGATTGACCCTGTCGGTGCCTGTGTCGGTATGCGCGGTTCGCGAGTGCAGGCCGTGTCCAACGAGCTCGACAACGAGCGTGTGGATATCATCTTGTGGGACGACAACCCGGCACAACTGGTGATTAATGCCATGTCACCGGCCGAGGTAGAGTCTATCGTGGTAGACGAAGACAGCGGCACGATGGATGTCGCCGTGTCTGAAGAGAACCTCGCCCAGGCGATTGGCCGTTCCGGACAGAATGTGCGGCTCGCCAGCCAGCTCACCAACTGGACGATCAACGTGATGAGCAACGAAGAGGCTGCTGAAAAGCATGAGGCCGAAGCGGGGCAGGTGATCCAGACGTTCTGTGAGCAACTGGACATTGACGAAGATGTTGCCGATATCCTGGTGGAAGAGGGTTTCAGCACCCTGGAAGAGGTGGCCTATGTGCCCCTGGAAGAGATGACGGCCATTGAGGGCTTCGACGAGGAAATCGCCGAAGAGCTGCGCGCCAGGGCCAAGGACGCATTGCTGACCCAGGCAATTGCTTCGGAAGAGCAGCTGGGCGCCAACGAGCCGGCCGAAGACCTTCTTACGATGGACGGTATGGACCGTCACCTGGCCTTCATCCTGGCCAGCAAGGAAATCGTCACGATGGAAGACCTCGCCGAGCAGGGCGTGGACGACCTGATGGATATTGAAGATATGACAGTAGAGCGTGCGGGCGAATTGATTATGACCGCGCGTGCACCCTGGTTTGCTGAGGAAGTCGAATAAGTCGGCTCGTGATTACTACAGTAGTAACGGTAAGCAAACAGGGTTTATAGGAGAGAACGAATGTCGCAGGTGACAGTACAGCAACTCGCAGCCACAGTGGGCGCCTCGGTCGATCGTCTGTTGGCACAGATGAAAGAAGCCGGGTTGCCGCACTCTGCTGCGGAAGAGGCTGTATCAGAGGAAGACAAGCAGGCTCTGCTTACATTCCTCAAGCGCAGCCACGGCGAGCCGACAGCGGCTCCTAAGCGCATAACGCTAAAGCGCAAGACCATCAGTACGCTACGTACTGGTGGCTCCCAGGGTAAGAAGACCGTTAATGTAGAAGTGCGCAAGAAGCGCACCTATGTCAAACGCGATGCTGACGAGCTCGCCGCCGCTGCTGAGGCAGAGGAGGAGAACCTCGATGAACAGCTCGACGTCACTGAAGAAGTAGAGGCAGAGGCGGCCGCTGCTGCGGAGGCCGAGGCGCCGGCTGTAGAAGAGCCAGTAGCTGAACCCGAGGAAGAAACCGAAGAAGATTTGAAGAACCTCGATCCTGAGGTGCTGCGTCAGCGCGCTGCTGAACGCCGCAAGGCCAAGGAAGCGCAAGAGGCCGAGGCTCGCAAAGCCGCCGCCGAAGCGCGCAAGCTCGAAGAGGAGCGCAAGCAGGCGGCAGCCACTGCCTCTGCGGTTGTTGTTGAGAAAGAAGCCGAGACAGTGAAGCGGCCCAAGCGCCTGCACGAAGCACCTTCGGCCAACCGTGAAGCCGAGCGTCGTAAGCCGGGTCGTGGGAAACTGGATCGTAATGCGCCTGCAGGTCGCGGCAAGAAGCGCGGACACAACCTGTCCCTTTCTGACCTCGATGCTGCCGAGTCAGGACTCTCGCGACGTCGCGGTAGCCGCAAAAAGATCAAGGCTACTCATGAGGAGCATTCCAAGCATGGCTTCGAAATGCCCACAGAAAGTATTGTCTATGACGTAGAAGTCGCCGACATGATTTCCGTTGGCGGCATGGCGCAGGCGATGTCGGTCAAGTCCGGAGAAGTTATCAAAGAGCTGATGAAGCTCGGTGTAATGGCCACGATTAACCAGATGATCGACCAGGATACCGCAGTACTGGTTATCGAGGAGTTGGGCCACAGGGCCGTGCCCGTCAGTGCTGATGCCCTCGAGGAAAACCTGGTAGAGACACTGTCGTTACAGGAGGGGACGCCAGAGCCACGGGCACCTGTTGTCACGGTAATGGGGCACGTTGACCACGGTAAGACGTCACTGCTCGACTTTATTCGTAAAAGCCACGTAGCCTCGGGTGAAGCCGGGGGTATTACTCAGCACATCGGCGCCTACCACGTAGAGACCGATCACGGCATGATTTCTTTCCTTGATACCCCGGGGCACGCGGCGTTTACCGCCATGCGTGCACGCGGTGCCAAGAGTACCGACATCGTTATTCTGGTGGTTGCTGCTGACGATGGCGTTATGCCGCAAACCGAAGAGGCTGTACAGCACGCCCGGGCTGCCGAAGTGCCGCTTATCGTTGCCATTAACAAGATGGACAAGGAAGGCGCTGACCCCGAGCGAGTAAAAAATGAGCTCTCTGCGAAAGAGGTCATACCGGAAGAGTGGGGCGGTGATACACAGTTTATCGGCGTTTCAGCCCTGACCGGTGATGGCGTAAACGAGTTGCTTGACGCGGTATTGCTACAGGCAGAACTGCTTGAACTTGAGGCTCCGCGCGATACTGCAGCCCAGGGTCTGGTGATCGAATCCCGACTGGATAAAGGGCGTGGACCGGTAGCCTCGGTGCTGGTGCAAAGCGGCACCCTGCGTAAAGGTGACATTGTACTTGCGGGCGTGGAGTTTGGTCGCGTGCGGGCCATGTTGGATGAGAACGGGCAGCCTATTGATGAAGCGGGCCCCAGCATTCCGGTGGAAATTCTCGGCCTTGGTGGTACGCCGGACGCAGGCGATCAGTTCGCTGCCGTTGAGAGTGAGCGCAAGGCGAGAGAGATCGCTGATTTCCGCGCCGAAAAGACGCGCGACAACAAGCTTCAGCGGCAGCAGGCTGCCAAGCTGGACAATATGTTTGAGAGCATGACCGCCGGTGAGAAAAAGACACTCAATCTGGTTGTCAAAGCCGACGTTCGTGGCTCACTGGAGGCCATCACCACCGCCCTGTTGGATTTGGGTAATGAAGAAGTTCAGGTCAATATCGTCTCCGGTGGTGTCGGCGGTATCGCCGAAACCGACGTGACGCTTGCAGTGACAACCGGCGCGGTAATCTTTGGCTTCAATGTTCGTGCCGACAATGCCGCTCGCCGCATGGTCGAGGATGAGGGCCTGGATATGCGTTATTACAACGTGATCTATGATCTCATTGATGACGTCAAGCAGGCGCTCACCGGTATGCTGGCACCTGAATTGCGCGAAGAAATCGTTGGTGTTGCCGAGGTGCGCGATGTGTTCCGCTCACCCAAGTTCGGCCAGATCGCTGGCTGTATGGTGACCGAAGGTACCGTGTATCGCTCCAAGCCTATCCGTGTGCTCCGAGACAATGTGGTCATCTACGAGGGCGAGCTGGAGTCATTGCGCCGCTTCAAGGACGATGCCAACGAGGTTCGTAATGGCACGGAGTGTGGTATCGGCGTCAAGAACTACACCGACGTAAAAGTGGGTGACCAGATCGAGGTTTATGAGGTCAAGGAGATCGCCCGCTCTTTGTAGCGGCCGACCTCAATGGGCAAGGAATACAGTCGCACGCAACGGGTTGCCGATTACCTGCAGCGAGAGCTTGCCGGTGTCATTCAGCACGAGGTGCGCGATCCACGCCTGGGCATGGTCAGTATTACCGGCGTTGAAGTGACCAAAGACCTGGCTTATGCCAAGGTGTTTTATACCTTGCTCGGTTGCGAATCCGACCAGGACGCGGTTGATTCCACGGAAGTATTAAACAAGGCGGCGGGTTTTTTACGCACCCGTCTGTCAAAA
>CALJFL010000094.1 GCA_938074135.1 uncultured Halieaceae bacterium
GTTCACTGGGCGTGCTTACTGACCTTGGCAGTATCACAGCCCACGTTGTTGATAGTTACCGCGACTGTGATGCCATGCTGCTGGAGTTCAATCACGATGTGGGCATGCTGGAAGCGGGGGATTACCCTGTTGCCCTGAAACACCGGGTCGGTGGCGATTGGGGGCACCTCAACAATGAACAGGCTGCCGGATTCCTGCAGGCTATAGACAGCCAGCGGCTTCGTCATCTGGCAGTTGCCCATATAAGCGAGAACAACAACTGTCGTGAGAAGGCTGAACAGGCCCTGTGGTCGGTCTTCGAGCCCGATGACGAGCGTGTGGTCTGGGCCGAGCAGGCCACTGGCTTCGACTGGCTGCAACTGGGCTGAGCACAGCTTTAACCGCTTACTTTTCCTGCTCGGCGAGCTCCTTCGCAGCGCGCTCTTCCTCGGCGAGCCGGTCGCGCTTCCAGCGGCGATTGCTCCATAGCCAGCTGTAGGGTTCTTCGCGGATTGCCTGCTCTATCAGCTTGACGTAGCTGTCGGTGATGTCGTGAGACTCCTTGTCATAGGGAGGCTTGGCTACTTCGTGTAACTCGATCTCGTAGTGGCCCCTTCGGGTTCGATGGCACTGGGCAAACAGCACCGGGAAGCGGGTCATCTTGGCAATAATTTCGGTCCCCAGGTAGAACGCGGCTTCCTGGTTCATGAACGTGGTCCAGTGGCTGCGTTCGCTGCGGATAGGGGCCTGGTCGGCGACCATGACAAAGACTCGGAACTCCCGGCGGCGCTTCAGGATGTCTCTGGTTGACTCGGCCATCGACAGGGGCCTGGACCCCAGTCGGCAGCGTATGTCATACATCATCTTGTCAACGACCTCGTTGTGTAGCGGCTTGTAAACCGGGTCGATGGGGATAGACAGCGCCGCGGTGGCCCCGTGAAGCATCCATTCCCAGTTGCCCTGGTGAATCGTCAGCACAATGACCGAATCCTGGAAATTGTTGCTGTACTCCTTCACCAGTTCGGCATTGCGCAGGGTTACGCGCTCCCGAAAATCATCCTGCGTCATCCGCCTGGCCTTGATGATCTCAAGCGCGACCTGCGCCAGGTGCAGGTAGAATTTTTTTGCCAGAACTGTGACCTCACTCGCGCTTTTGTCTGGAAAAGCCCGGCTCAGGTTCTGTCGCACAACCTCTTTGCGATACCCTGCAAGG
The DNA here is from genome assembly GCA_938074135.1 of uncultured Halieaceae bacterium. Next base: position 1,193 of record CALJFL010000094.1, read on the forward strand.
TAATAAAGTACCAGGTAGGCCAGCCAGGCAAGGCCGTATAGAGCTGGAAATGGCAGCCAGCTGATCAGGCGATAGCAAAGCATCTGCATGATCTCAGTACTCCAGTGGGCCGGGTAGCGTTGGCCGGGGGCTAGCCACAGTGCTTGGGCAGCCTCGTTTCCTCTACCCGCAGCAGGGCGTTGGCGCTGGGGCAGCGCAGGCCCGGGTTGCCGGTCAGGTCGAGAATGCGCAGGGACGGTAGTTCGAATAGCGGTGCGGGATCTACCACCTGGTTTTTGTCGAGATACAGATCCTCCAAAGAGGAAAGGGGCATAAGGTGGGCAAGATCTATTATCTGGTTAGAGCTCAACTTGAGCTGGCTCAGTCCGGTGAACGTGCCGAGGCCAGCCAGGGAGACCACACCGGCGTGGCTGCAACTGAGCACCGAGAGCTGAGCCGCGCTGGTCACCTGGTTGTCGATAATGGCTTGCTTCACACAGTCGGCCAGGGCCTCATCGGTGATTTCGTAGTCTGTGAACAGTGGCTTCGGCGAAAAAACCACGCGCTCATTGACCTTGAAGTCGTAAGAGCCGCAGGCAGTCAGGAGTGATATCAGCAGCGACATGATGACGGCGACAACAAAATGAACCATGCGTATTCGTTTCCTTGCGAGAAGTGTCGGGGCCGGTATTTACGTGCTGTCACCCGCCCGCGTGGCCACGATAGCAGTGGGACCCTATAATGCTAGCTCGTACCATGAATAAAAACGAGTGCCACAATGGGTGAATCTACGGATATTAACGATTTACAGGACGGCGTCCTCGACGGCAACCTGGATGCGATAAGCATTGTACAGCGTGGCAACCTCAAGACGCTGGAGAAAACCCTGCGCAAGCAGTGGCGGCTGGGCCAGAACATCGTGTTGTGCTGGAGCTCGGATGAGCGGGGCCTGCTGGTTATCCTCGTGCCACATTATTTTCTGGGCAACTACTGCGCGATGGATTCGGCCGGTAAGGCGGATGACAATGAGGTCTTCGTCCGCGATCTGATCTCGGGTCAGCGACGCAAGTCCCGGGAAGAGCTGTTCGCAGTCGCTGAAAGGCTGGATATTTCGCCTACGTTCATCAAGCTCAGCAGCGAGCTGGCCGAGGATGAAAAGGTATTGGACGCCGTTGAGGAACTGATTCGACGTTACGGACTGAGTTTTGTAGAGACCCGCGCGGTCCTGCTGTTCGATATAGCCAGCTTCTCACTGTTTACGCCCTTCGAGCAGGCCAGCCAGCTGAACAGTCTGTCCTACTCACTCAACTCCGCTTATAACAAGCTGCAGGCCCGCGGAATCGAAATCAATTTCGCCAGGACGACCACCGGTGACGGTTACTATGTCTGGAATCGCGACCTCGGACCTTTCTCTTGCCAGGACCTGTTCCTGTTTATGCTATTGGTCGTTGCTGACAATGCCACTGCCAGGGCCGCGTCGCGCGGTAATACGGTCCCGGTGATCCGCACTGCCTTTCATATCGGCAGTCATTATGAGTTGTACCAGGCGGAGGGCGTCAACCCGACTGTATTTAGCTATATCGTTGGCGACGTGACTATCGAACTGGCCCGCATGGTTGATCTGGCCCAGCCGCACCAGGTGCTGATCGGCGATTTTGAGTGTACTTTGCCAAGCAGGGAGAGGGGCGGTGCGCCGTTGCCGATCAAGGTTGATTCAGCCGCCTATGTGCGCAGCTGTGACCGTGAGCTCGAGCGCCTGATTGGTACGCCGCTGTCCGGCAAGCCGATAAGAACAATGGCCTGCTACCTGACGAGCACACAAAGCGGCGGCGACTCGGAGCCGCGGCGCTTCCGGATCACGGATAAACACGGGTTCACCCGCTATGCCTATAACCTGCAGGTGGATATCGACCTGGACGGGCAGACACTGGCCCTGGGCCTGGACCCTAGCGAGTTACCCGGGCGAGTTGCCGTCGGTAATGCGCCAGCCGCAGAGCCACCCGCCCATGAGCAGGGTGCTGTCATTGAGACGGAGGAAAGTCAGGCCCAAACTGCCGAAGCCATGTTCGACGACCTGGCCAGTATGCTGCGCAAGCGTGCAACCAAGACGATAACTGAGGATTGAGACGGGTATGACGGGGGGGCATCGACAAACCCACATGGATGTGAGTAATCGCATCGATGTTACCGATGCCG
>CALJFL010000095.1 GCA_938074135.1 uncultured Halieaceae bacterium
GGCACAGCTACCGCGGTTCACTGGCTGTTAAGGCTTACGAGGAAGCTGGAATCGGACCGGAAGATGTCGACTTTGCCGAGGTCTATGACCTGTCGACAGCGTTGGAACTGGATTGGATCGAGGACCTGCAATTGGCCCAAAGAGGCGAAGCGGCCAAGCTGCTGCGTCAGGGCGACACCTCCGTTGGCGGCAAAATGCCGGTCAATGCCTCCGGCGGCCTGGCCTGCTTTGGCGAAGCTGTACCCGCCCAGGCCATCGCCCAGATTTGCGAGCTCACCTGGCAGTTACGCGGGCAGGCGGGCGATCGTCAGATAGCCGGCGCGAAAGTCGGCATCACCGCCAATCAGGGGCTGTTCGGGCACGGCAGTTCGGTCATTGTAAGACGCTAGGCTTTTACCGACCCATCACGTCCTGGCGGGTCATGGCCGGGGCGGTGTGCCTTATCAGGGCTCCCTGACGGATGCTCGCTTGAGGTAGGCAATAAGGTCCGCCCTTCTTTGCGGGTCCGGCACCCCCAGACTCATCATCGCAGACTCCGGAAACATGGCCCGCGGATCAGCCAACCAGGCGTCCAGCAATGCCGGTGTCCAGACGAAGGTGGCATTGCGAAAGGTCGCGGAGTAATACTCAAAGCCCGGCTGTTTACCGGCAACCTTGCCGAAAATTCGATGCAAGCTGGGGCCATTGTTATGGCCCATCACCTTCTCCGGATAGTGACAGGTGCGGCAGGCACCGAACACGAGTCGACCGCGCTCGGGGTCACCGACAAGCGGCTCATCAACCCGCTGCGCGGCGGCCGCCGGGGCAATCAATAGAAGAACAAACAGGAACCTGATCACGCCGATACCGCCTCACTGGCCACCCGCCGGCCGGCGCGGCGCCCGAAAAAGGTACAGTCACCTACCGACAAACCGCTGGCGCTGTACGGTGCGGTCGGCAAACCGGCAACCGTGCGACCGGCGGCATACAGGCCCGGAATGGGATCACCAAAACTGCTGATCACCTGGCTATCGGTATTCGTGTGCAGACCACCAAATGTGTGTGCAGGAAAGAATGCGTTGGTCACCGACAGGTCCCAGGCCCGGTAAGGGGGACCCTGTATCGGCCTTACAAACTTTGCCACCTTGCGAAACAGCGGGTCTGCTCCGTTGGCGGCAAAACGATTGTAGTAGGCCACCGTATGCTGCAAAGCGCCACTGGGGAAGCCCACCTTCTGGGCCAGATCACCTATGGTTGCGGCTTCTGCCACCGACACGAAATTATCCTGATGAAAACTGTAAGCACTGCGTTCGTCGGTGATCATCCAGGCCTTGCCGCCCTGGTGATAGGCAATCGCATCACCCAACATGCCATGGTAGGAATCTTCGGCAATAAAGCGCTGGGCGGCAGCATTGACCACAATACCGGACAGCACGTTTTCAGGTGGATAGATCGGAGCGATGGCAAACCCCTGATGCATGCGCAGTGCTTCCCCTCCTGCCGCTATCCCCATGGCGATTCCCCTGCCCTGGTCGCCAGCATTGCCCCAGGGCACAGAGCAGTTATACAGTTCCGGCGCGTACTGGCGCAGCATCTCCCGATTATGAATGAAGCCCCCGCAAGCCAGCACCACGCCGCGACGGGCGCGCACCGCCAGCGACTGGTCCCCGGAGGTCAACAGCATGCCGGCAATACGGCCATCAGACTCGACGATCAATTGACGACCCTCGATTGATGTTTGAGTGGTCACTCCCAGCGCACTGGCCCTCGGCAGCAGACTCTCCATGAGTCGCCGGCCACCGGTCATCCCCGGCACGCCGGGAACATGCCCACGCGGGGCTGGTCTGGCGGCCTCCCGGGAGGGCCAGGCCAGTTCATTGCCCGAGTAGTAGAGGGACTCATCGCCGATTGGCAGGCCCTTGGCCTCGGTGAGCTTCTGGGTGTAGGGAACACCCTGCTCGAGCAGCCAGTCAAAATGTTCTGCACTTTGCTCGCAATAAAGCTGAATTTTATCAAGTTGAGGATGGGGCGAGCCGGCGGCAACGATGAAGTTATACATGTCCTCCACGGTATCGCTAACGCCCAGCGCCCGTTGCAGCGAGGTGCCACCCCCGGCGTAGACCACACCACCAGACATCGCCGAGGAACCGCCCAGCTTCGGCAGCGCCTCAATCATCAGAACATCGGCGCCGGCCTGGCGGGCTTCAATTGCCGCGCTTGCCCCGGCCGAGCCAGACCCTGCTACCAGCACATCGGTCACCAGGTCCCAGCTCTTCACTGAGGTTCGCGGTACTGCCGCTGTACCCGCCGCAACCGTAGCCGCCGCCGTGGCAGCAAGACCGGTCAACAAGGTCCGCCGGTTCAGTCCCCTGCCCTGCCTAGACACGTTTGCCCACTATCGGTTGCCTCATATTTCGCGGATATACTCGAGCTTTTCGTTGACCATATAGGTTCTGTGCCGCGGACCCGGCACTTCCTGATCCTCGGTTTCATAGCCTGCGTCCCCCTCGTACAGGAAGCAAATACCGTCCTCAACAAAGACCATCCGCGGCCGGTAAATGATGGCATCGCGCTGGCCCAGCGCAGCCGCGGCAGCATCGCTGTCATGATAGTCCGCGATATCAACCAGACTGACAAAAGTCGGGGGCATCAGGCGGAACGGGTTGCCGTCGTCTTCGATTTCCTCAAAGGCTTGCTGCGGCCGGAACCAGCGGTGATGCGCAATCTCGCCGCCATCGACCACGACTTCCTGATCATCGTCGAGGATAGCCAGGAAAAACCAGGTGGAAAAGCGCTTGCGAGCGCCTTCGGGGGTAGTCCAGTGGGATTGATACACCAGTTGGTCGCGGCGAATTCTCAGACCCGCTTCCTCATGGGTCTCACGCACCGCCGCGTTGACCGCGGCCTCATACTCGTTGGCAGCATCTTCGTGATCGGCGTCATCCACGCGACCACCGGGAAATACCCACATACCACCCATGTGCTTCACGGCTTTGCTGCGCTGGACCAGCAGCGCTTCCAGGCCCTGATCGCCATCGCGAATCAGTACGATAGTAGCGGCCGGGTGAATGGGCTCAATCTTGTCACTGATTTCCAGCATCAGGGAAAGAACCGGCTGATGGTGTCGATGACACAGGCGGGGCGCTCACTGCCCTCTATCTCAATGGTCATGCGCACCACGACCTGGACCCCACCCTTGACCTCCTCGGCGCTGACCACCTCGCCGCCACCGCGAACCCGGCTGCCGACAGGCACGGGCGCCGGGAAACGCACCTTCTCACAGCCGTAATTGACCCCCATGGAGACATTATTGACCTCCATGATTTCCGGCAGGAACAGGTTGGCTAGAGAAAGCGTCAGGTAGCCGTGGGCGATGGTCTTGCCAAAAGGCCCACTGGCGGCACGCTCTGGGTCTACATGAATCCACTGGTGATCCCCGGTGGCATCGGCAAACAGGTCTATCCGTCGCTGGTCGATCAGCAGCCAGTCGCTGAAACCCAAATGCTGTCCCACCGCTGACAGCAGTTCGGCAGGTGAATCAAAACGTGTGGCCATGAAAACTCCAATTCCAACGGTAATCTCAACCCCGGACTATAGCACCGGGGATTTACGATTGTGCTGTCACTGCATTGTTGATTATAGTTGGTTCAACTTATTTACAACTGCGGGAGAAATTTCAATGGAAGGTGTTGAAGCTGGGAGTGTTTTGAGCACTTACGTCTGGCCATGGGCAATAAAAATTGGTATCGCCCTACTCATTTTTTACGTCGGTCGGCGCGTTGTGGGCATGCTCGTCAGCGTCGCAGAGAAGGTGATGCGCCGCAATGAAATGGACGAGATCCTGATCAAGTTTCTGTCCTCGATCATCCGCTGGGTACTGCTGCTTTTCGTCATTATTGCTGCCCTGAGCCAGTTGGGGATTGATACCACCTCGCTGATCGCGCTACTGGGTGCCGCCGGCCTCGCTATAGGCCTGTCGCTGCAAAGCTCACTGTCCAATTTTGCATCGGGCGTCATGCTGATCATATTCCGACCATTTACCAAGGGTGACTTCGTCGAAGCGGGTGGCGCCACCGGTGTGGTCGACAGTATCAGTATTTTCACCACCACCATGACAACCCCCGACAATAAAGAAGTTATCGTGCCTAACGGGGCGATTCTGGGTGGCAATATCACCAACTTTTCGGCGCGCCCGACCCGACGGGTGGATATGGTTTTTGGCATCTCCTATGACGACGACCTGAAGAAAGCCAAGGACATCCTGGCAGAAATTATTGCGGCCGACGATCGCGTGCTGGCAGAGCCTGCGCCTGTCATCACCGTGGGTGAACTGGCCGATTCCAGCGTCAATTTCCTGGTGCGTCCCTGGGCGAATTCAGGGGATTACTGGGGTGTGCTGTGGGACACCACCGAGGCCGTCAAACTCAAGTTCGACGAGGCGGGCATCAGCATTCCCTACCCGCAAATGGACGTGCATATGGATAAGAGCGAATAGCGCCCGGGGCCGTGGGAAATTTCAGCCGCATTTCAGCCGAGCATGCCCAGGGCATGCTCAAAGAGGGTAAGGCGCAGCTCGTTGACATTCGCGACGAGCAGTCCTTTGCCGCCGGGCACATCGAGGGCGCCCGGCACCTCGATAACACCACCTTGCAGTCCTTTATCGAGGAGGCCGACCCGGACCAACCGGTCATCGTCTATTGCTACCACGGCAACTCCAGCCAGCCAGCGGCGTCGTTTCTCAACGAGCGGGGTTTCGAGGAGGTGTATAGCATGGATGGTGGGTTTGAGGACTGGCGCAGCCAGTACCCGGTCAAACAACCCTAGCGCATAATCGCACAACCCATACAGCGCATATAAAGATACCGCGGGTCATCAAAGCTCGCGGCCATCTGTACCGCCTGCCTGACAGGTTGTAGCAGGCGTTCAAAGCCCTGGCTAACCGCTGCCTGACGCACCAGCCCGACCTTCCCTACCCTGTCGGCCAGCTGCTGAAAAACCTGCTCGGCCGGCGACAGCGGGGGATCCACGAAATCCACCCGATAATCTTTCAGGCCCGCCAGTTCGGCCGCTGCCTGTATCGCCTGCTCCAGGCCACCGAGTTGGTCAACGAGGCCGGCTTCCATTGCGTCGGCGGCATTCCAGACCCGACCCTGGGCGACCGCATCGACCTGCTCGAAACTCATGCCGCGCCCCCGCGCTACCAAATCGACAAAGCCACGGTAGGTGTGTTCCACCGAGCTTGTTATGGAGCTGGCCAAAGCCGGGTTCAGCGGCCGGTCAACGCGCAATGACCCGGCGAGGCCCGTTGTGCCAACCCCATCGGTGTGAACACCAAATTTATCGAGCAGTTGCTCAAAGGTGGGAAAAGCGGCGAACACGCCGATACTGCCCGTAATCGTGCCCGGGGTCGCCCAGATCTGGTCGGCCTCCGCGGCGATGTAGTAACCGCCTGATGCGGCAACCGACCCCATGGAAACAACCACCGGCAGGCCCTGTTGCTTGGCCTCCAGCACGGCCTGACGGATAATTTCCGAGGCAAAAACGCTGCCGCCACCGCTGTCCACTCTCAGCACCATGGCAGCGACATCCGCTTCGTTCGCCGTCGCGGTGATGAGGTCGGCCAGGGTGTCCCCACCCACGGTGCCGGGAGGCTGTTCGCCTGGCATTATGTCGCCGCTGGCGGTGACTACAACCACTCGTTCGGTTTCCGCCAGGGGCGCCGGTAATGCCCGCTTGCGTGCGGCATAAGTCTGGAATTCAACAGCCTCGTAGAGCCCGTCCTCATTGACGGCTCCCACCACTGCGGCAACCTGCGCATTGGCGACTGCCCGCTGGGCCAGCTCATCCACCAGATCGGCTTTCAGGGCCATTGTTGCTGTGTCTCCCCGGGCGGCCTGCAAGCCGGTCGCATAGTTATTGGCATAGTCGTCCAGGCTGCCGGCGGGCAGTTCTCGCCGCTCCTCAACGATAGCCGTGTATTGCCCCCAGATAACGTCCAGCCAACGCTCCGTGATGGCCCTTTCGCCATCAGACATATCGTCGCGCAGGAACGGTTCCGCCATCGACTTGTGCTCACCAGCCTTGAATACATGCATGGTCACCAGCGCATTGGCCAGGGCCTCGCGGAAATAATTGCGGTAACTGGCAAAGCCTTCTATTGCCACCCCGCCAAAGGGGTGCATGATGATGGTATCGGCCTGGCTGGCCAGCAGGTATTGGTCCTGGGTGTAATAATCACCCAGCGCGATCACCGGCTTGCCGGTTGCCTTGAACACCGAAATGGCCTCGGCAATCTCCTGTGATTTACTGATACCAGCGTACATCAGGTAATCCAGTTCCATCACCAGAGCGGTGATCGCCGGATCCTCGGCGGCATAACGAACCGCGTCAAGAATATCTCTTAGCAACACCTCGTTGTCGGTTGGCGTCGGCTCGGCCAACAAGGCTTGCAGGGGTTCGATGTAGGACTTCTGATCGACGATGGTACCCATTGGGTTAACAAGCAGCGCCGCACGTTCAGGCAGTGGCTCAGGACCTTCACCGACGTAGGCCAGATACACCAATGCCAATAGCAGCAAGAAGAGGATATTGG
>CALJFL010000096.1 GCA_938074135.1 uncultured Halieaceae bacterium
AAGGCACCGCACGATCACCCCAGACAAGCACCGGTTTTTTCGGATTACGGCGGATCACCGCCGAGACGCGCTGCTTGACGGTGGCCAGTGACAGCACCTGGTCTTCTGCTGACCCGAGATTGAGAAACAGTTGTCCAGAGGCATTGACCGAGACAATCAGGGGTTCGCTATCCTGATTTTCCACCGGCTCGGTATTAGCCTCCGGCAGATCGACCTTTACCCCTTGCATCAGCATGGGAGCGGTCACCATGAAGATGATGAGCAGTACCAGCATCACGTCGATGTAGGGAACGACATTAATTTCGGCCATGGGCCGATGCTTGCCGCGCCCCTTGGCTCCTCCGGCCATCTAGCTGGCCTTCCTGTCCCGCGACTTCAATGAGTAGGCCTGCCGATACAGAATGCTGGAAAACTCATCGACGAAGGTGTCATACCGGTTGGTGAAAACATCGACACGTGAGGCAAACCGGTTGTAGGCCATGACCGCAGGAATCGCAGCAAACAGCCCCATGGCGGTGGCCACCAGTGCCTCGGAAATACCCGGCGCGACCGTGGCCAGCGTTGCCTGGGTGGCGTTGGCCAGCCCACGGAAAGAATGCATGATGCCCCAGACCGTTCCGAACAGGCCGATATAGGGACTGGTCGAACCGACCGAGGCCAGAAAAGCCAGGTGCCTTTCCAGACGTTCCTCCTCTCGCATCGTCGCCACCCGCATGGCACGGCGGGACCCTTCGATAATCGCCTCGGAATCCATCTCAGACTGTTGGGTGAGACGGGAAAATTCCTTGAACCCGGCCCGGAATATACTTTCCATCCCGAAGGCTGAGCGGCCATCTGACGCCCGCTCATTGCCCTCACGGTACAGTTGCGACAGATCAATGCCAGACCAGAACCGCTCCTCGAACTCGAACATCTCGCTGCGGGCACTGCGGAAATAGATAAAGCGCTGGACAATCATGTACCAGGACATCATGGAGGCAATAAACAAAATGCCCATAACCAGCTGTACAGTGATGCTGGCGTGCAGCACCAGATCGATAAGACTGAGTTGTTCTTCCAAAACGGCTCCCCTTAGTGCCCCTGCAACTGCGTCGCACGCAATTTTTCTGTCATCTCCCGCGGCAACCGCCGCGGCTTCACACTGCTGCGATCGACGCAGGCAATAGTAACATCCCCGTGCACCAATACCTCGTCCTGGCGCTTCACCGCCTGCTGCATCTGCAAGGTCGCACCGCGCATACCGGTCAGGCGGACCGTGGCTTGCAGTTCATCGTCCAGCCAGGCCGGCTTAAGATACTCCAGTGCCACATCGCGCACCACAAACATCAGGTCGTGATTGAAAATATAGTCTTTGCCGTAGCCCAGGGAGCGCATGAATTCAGTCCTGGCACGCTCCATGAACTTCAGGTAATTGACGTAGTAAACAATACCGCCGGCGTCGGTGTCCTCAATATAGACCCGCAGCTTGCAAGAAAATTCCTCGCCACTCACTCGCCGGTATCTCCTTCGAGATCGAGCGGCAAGCTCGCTGACCCGACGGCCGAGGTCGGTTGCGGCAATCCGAAGTGCAGGTAAGCGCTGCGGGTGGCCATTCGACCCCTGGGTGTGCGTACCATGAAGCCCTGCTGGATCAGGTAGGGCTCCAGCACATCCTCAATAGTACCGCGCTCTTCCGAAATGGACGCCGCCAGGCTGTCCACCCCGACCGGGCCACCGTCAAATTTCTCTATCATCGCCAACAGCAGGCGGCGATCGAGGTGATCAAAGCCGTTCTGGTCGACACTGAGCATGTCCAGCGCACGGTCAGCGACGTCTGCCGATATATAACCGTCGGCTTTCACTTCGGCAAAGTCACGCACCCGGCGTAGCAGGCGGTTGGCAATACGTGGTGTACCGCGAGAACGACGCGCCAGTTCAGCGGCGCCCGCACTGTCGATACCGATATCGAGGATACCGGCGGATCTCTCCACAATATGGGCGAGATCTTCGGCAGCGTAAAACTCCAGCCGCTGAACGATGCCAAAGCGATCGCGCAGGGGTGAGGTTAACAGCCCTGCCCGGGTGGTGGCACCGACCAGGGTAAACGGTGGCAAATCGAGCTTGATCGATCGCGCCGCCGGGCCTTCGCCGATCATGATATCCAGCTGGTAGTCCTCCATCGCCGGATACAGTATTTCCTCGACATAAGGGCTGAGTCGATGGATCTCGTCAATGAACAGCACATCGCCCGGCTCAAGGTTGGTCATCAGGGCAGCGATATCGCCAGCCTTTTCCAACACCGGCCCGGAGGTGGTTTTCAGGGCGACGCCCATTTCATTGGCGATAATTGTTGCCAGGGTAGTTTTGCCAAGGCCCGGCGGGCCGAATATCAGCGTGTGATCGAGAGGCTCACCACGCCCCAGCGCGGCCTGCAGGAAGATCGACATCTGGTCACAAACCACGGGCTGGCCAACATACTCCGCCAGGGTCTTCGGGCGTATTGCCCGATCCATGGCATCTTCCCGGGGCCCGCTGGCTTCCGGGGCAATCAGTCGATCCGTTTCAATCATGCAATTCCAATCCCACCTAGGAACTGACCACGGACTTCAGCGCCCGCCGGATCAGCTCCTCGCTGTCGTCAATGCCATCCTCGTTAACCATCGCCACCATTCGGCTGGCTTCAGCCGGTTTGAAGCCCAGCGAAATCAGCGCGCCCTCGGCATCAGCGACAATATCAACCGCCGGCACATAACCGGCTATGTCGGCAGCTGTTACGCCGGCGCCGCCGGATCCAACCCAATCGTTCAACTTGTCGCGCATTTCTACCAACAGGCGCTCGGCGGTCTTCTTGCCGACCCCGGGCAAGGCGACCAGTGAGGCAATATCGTCCCGTTGCACACAACCGACAAAGCTATTGGAGTCCATGCCCGAGAGTATGGTCAGCGCCAACTTCGGGCCCACACCGCTGACCTTGATCAGCTGGCGAAACAGGCCCCGATCGCGTTCGTCGATAAAGCCATACAACAGTTGCGCATCCTCACGAACGACAAAATGGGTGACAAGGGATATCTCGGCACCTACTTCGGGTAACTGGAACAGGGTGGTCATGGGCACCTGTATTTCGTAGCCAACCCCCCCTACTTCCACCAGTATGTCCGGTGGCTGCTTGAGGGCGAGAACACCTCGAATCCTTCCTATCATTATTAGTCCGCTACCTGAGCCGTCGGCGTCGCACCGATTTGGCGCCCGCCATATTGATCATACTTTGTTGTGTGTGCGCATGACACAGTGCTGCCGCCAATGCATCGGCGGCATCCTCCTGCGGTTCGGCCGGCAGTCTCAGCAGTACCTTGACCATATGTTGAACCTGGCTCTTGTCGGCAGCACCGGTACCGACAACAGACTGCTTTATCTGTCTGGCGGAATACTCGGCCACGCTCATTTGCTTCGCCACGCAGGCGACAATCGCAGCACCCCTGGCCTGCCCCAACTTCAGTGCAGAACCGGCGCTCTTGGCCATGAAAACCTGCTCAATGGACAATTCCTGAGGGCAATGTAATTCAACCAGTTCGCTGACACTTTCAAAGATCACGCCCAGTCGATCGGGCAGTTCTGCCGTGGGCAAGCGGATCACTCCACTGGTGATGTAGTCGCTGCGTCCACCGACATGATTGATGATGCCGAAACCGGTTTTGCGCGAACCGGGGTCTATCCCCAGGATGACCGCCATAGATTTTTCCGCCCCGAAGCTGAGGCTCTTATTATGTACGAATCGCAGGCATTGTCAGCAACTTGCGGGACAAATCGCTGGCACGAACTTACAGCGACGCGAGTACCTCGTCCGGAATGTCGACATTGGTATAAACATTCTGCACATCGTCGAGGTCTTCCAGGGCATCTACCAGCCCCATAATTTTCTCAGCGCCGTCGGCGTCAACCGGCACAGTGGTGGCGGCAATCATGGTGACCTCGGCGTCTTCCGCCGTTAGTCCCGCCTCTTCCAGCGTCTGCCTGACGGTCGCCAGGTCCTCCCAGGCGGTGATCACGGACAAAGAGCCGTCATCACTGGTCTCAATATCCTCGGCACCGGCTTCCAGGGCCACTTCCATGACCTGGTCTTCGTCGACACCGGGGGCAAAATTAATCTCCCCCTTGCGGGCAAAGAGATAGGCCACGGAGCCATCTGTACCCAGATTGCCACCGCGCTTGCTGAAAGCATGGCGTACCTCGGCCACGGTACGGTTGCGATTGTCGGTCATGACCTCCACCAACACAGCAATGCCACCCAGGCCATAGCCTTCATAGGTGAGCTCTTCCATGTCATCGGCTTCATTGGTTCCGGCACCACGGGCAATCGCGCGATCGATGGTATCGCGGGTCATATTCGAGCCCAGCGCCTTGTCGACCGCCGCCCGCAAGCGGGGGTTATCTTCCGGCTGCGGCCCGCCCTGTTTGGCCGCCACCACCAATTCGCGAATCAACTTGGTGAACATCTTGCCGCGTTTGGCGTCCTGAGCCGCCTTGCGATGCTTGATATTTGCCCATTTACTGTGGCCGGCCATACTGGTCTTCCTTCTTTATGTGTAACTAATCTTCTGTTGCCGCCTCGTCCCTTGTCTGGCGCAGCCGGATGTTCAATTCCCGCAACTGGGCCGCACCCACATCGCCAGGGGCATCGGTCATCACGCAATGCGCGCTCTGGGTCTTGGGAAAAGCGATTACATCGCGAATGGAGTTGGTACCGCTCATCAACATCACCAACCGGTCCAGACCAAAGGCCAGGCCACCATGGGGGGGAGCACCATACTGCAGGGCCTTGAGCAGGAAGCCAAACTTCTCCTGTGCCTCTGCCTCATCAATGCCCAGAATCCGGAAAACCGTTTCCTGCATCTCGCAATCGTGAATACGGATACTGCCGCCACCGAGCTCGGTACCATTGAGCACCATATCGTAGGCCCGCGACAAGGTATGCTCGGGGTCAGCTGCCAACTCCTGCGGGGTACACGACGGCGCCGTGAAGGGGTGATGCAGGGGAGTCCAGCCACCCTGGCCGTTGTCCTCGAACATGGGGAAGTCGACCACCCACAGCGGAGCCCAGCCATCGGCTACCAGGCCCTGATCTCCTGCAACCTTGATCCGCAGGGCGCCCAGTGACTCATTGACTATCTTGGTCTTGTCAGCGCCAAAGAAAATAATGTCGCCGTCCTGCGCTTCCAGCCGCGACATCATCTGCGCCACCACATCTTCCGGCATAAACTTGAGAATCGGAGACTGTAATCCCTCGACACCGGCCGCCAGCTCATTGACCTTGATCCAGGCCAGACCACGCGCACCATAGATCGAAACATACTTGGTGTAATCGTCGATTTCCTTGCGGCTGATAGAGGCGCCACCAGGGACACGCAGTGCCGCGACCCTACCCGCCGGGTCATCGGCCGGACCGCGGAACACCTTGAAATCAACCTGTTGCATCAGGTCATCGACTGAAACCAGTTCCAGCGCGATGCGCAGGTCGGGCTTGTCAGAGCCGTAACGCGACATGGCTTCGGCGTAGGACATATGGGGGAAATCGCCCAGCTCTACCGACAGGACCGACTGGAAGATCTCCCGGATCATCCGCTCGGTAACATCCATGATTGCCGCCTCGTCCAGGAAGGCCGCCTCGATATCGATTTGGGTGAATTCTGGCTGACGGTCGGCCCGCAGATCCTCGTCGCGGAAACATTTGGCTATCTGGTAGTACCGATCAAAACCGGACACCATCAGCAGCTGCTTGAATAGCTGTGGCGACTGCGGCAGAGCAAAAAACTGGCCCGGGTGTGTACGGCTGGGCACCAGGTAATCGCGGGCACCTTCCGGGGTAGCCCTGGTAAGAATGGGGGTTTCTATGTCCAGAAAGCCATTGGCATCGAGAAAACTGCGCACGGCAGATGTGATACGCGAGCGCAATACCAGCTTCTGCTGCATCTCAGGTCGGCGCAGGTCCATATACCGGTACTGCAGCCGCACGTCTTCACCAACCGCGGTGTATTCGTCCAGCTGAAAAGGTGGGGTGGCGGCGCTATTGAGAATCTCCAGCTCTTTACCGAGTACCTCGATTTCACCGGTGGCCATCGCCGGGTTTACGGTGCCCTCGGCGCGGGCCCGGACCCGACCGGTTACCTTCAGTACATACTCGCTGCGAACCCGGTCGGCACGCCGAAAGTGCTCCTCGGTGTCGGGGTCGAAGACCACCTGCACAATACCTTCTCGATCGCGCATATCCAGAAAGATGACGCCACCATGATCGCGGCGACGGTCCACCCAGCCACACAGGGTGACTGTTTCGTCGATGTTGGCTGATGCCAGGGCGCCACAATAATGACTGCGCATAGTGTTTATCCGTTGTTGGGCTAATGGCCCCGGCGAGGCCGGGGGTCAGGCAGTGGAGCTGCTCTCACTGCTCTTCTTGGTCGTGCTGGTGTCGCTGGCAGCGCTTTTCTTGGCCGCGCCAGCGGCATCTGAACTGCCAGCAAGATTCTTCTTGTCACCGGTCTTGAAGTCGGTCTCATACCAACCGCCACCTTTCAGGCGAAAGGCCGCGGCGGATACTTTTTTGCGCAGGCTGTCTTTGCCACACTCCGGGCAAGTGACCAGCGGTTCATCACTGATCTTTCGCAGAACTTCCAGCTGGTGCTCGCAGCTCTGACACTGATATTCGTAAATAGGCATGGGGTTACTCGCCCTCAAACGGGGTTGATCACCAAAAATTGAGGCGCGGATTTTACCCCATGCAGCAAGACAGGCCAAGCACGCAGCTACAGGGATTTCAGAGGCAAGAAAACCCCGCGCAGCGAATGCGCCGGGGTTCGGTACACGACTACCGGGCCGGCAGCGCCAGCCCGGGAAGGATATCGTCGCTTAGGAAGCGGCGAATTCCTTCATTTTCTTCAAAGGACGTACTTTCACGGCCACGCTAGCTGGCTTGGCCTTGAACACGGTCTCTTCACCGGTGAAGGGGTTGATGCCCTTGCGTGCCTTCTTGGCAGGCTTCTTCACAGTGGTGATCTTCATCATTCCGGGAATGGTGAATTCGCCGATAGAGCGCTTCTTGATGCTACGCTCGATCAGCGTATCCATCTCTTCCAGAACCGAGGAGACCTGCTTCTTGGTCAGACCGGTACTGTCAGCAACACTTGCGACAATCTGGCTCTTGGTCATCTTCTGCTTCAGCGCCGGAGCCGCCTTTTTGGCCGGAGCCGCCTTCTTGGCTGCTGCCTTCTTACGAGCTGGAGCCTTCTTTGCTACTGCTTTTTTCTTCGCTGGAGCCTTTTTCTTCGCTGCTTTTTTGGTAGCCATGTTATTTTCCACCTTCCCTAAGTAATAAAATACACCACGTTTTCAACCCGAAACGCTCGTCTTTCCTAACCCCGAAAACACGCCGACTCAAGTCTCCGCATATTTGTAATCCATGAAACACTGTAATACAAGCGTTTTTGCACCGGCAGAGCAAAAAAACCCCTATTTTTTACGTATCAACGCTGAATCGAGTGTCTCAAGTTGGTGCACCGCCCCGACAGGCTCGCGACTCACCGGCGACGTCCGTGTAACAACGTTGGCTAGAACACGCCTTGACACGTAAACTAACGCCCCTGATTTATCCTCTTTGGACAACTCGAACCATGAAAACCAGTAATTTTCTCATTGCCACCCAGAAGGAAACGCCCGCCGACGCGGAAGTGATAAGCCACCAGCTTATGCTGCGTGCAGGCCTGATACGCAAACTGGCCGCCGGACTTTACAGCTGGCTGCCGTTGGGCCTGCGGGTACTGCGTAAGGTAGAGGCGGTGGTTCGAGAAGAAATGGATCGCGCCGGCGGCCAGGAAGTCAGCATGCCTGTAGTGCAGCCAGCCGAGCTGTGGCATGAATCGGGCCGCTGGGAGCAATACGGGCCGGAGTTACTGCGCATACATGACCGTCATGACCGGGATTTCTGCCTCGGACCCACACACGAGGAAGTCATCACCGAGCTGGTGCGCAATGAAATCAAAAGTTATAAGCAGCTGCCTATTAATCTCTACCAGATACAAACCAAGGTAAGGGATGAGATCCGGCCCCGCTTCGGCATCATGCGCTCACGAGAGTTCCTGATGAAGGACGCCTACTCCTTCCACAGCGACCAGGCCTCCCTGGAAGCCACTTATGACGACATGCACCAGGCCTATACCACCATATTCAGCCGCCTGGGCCTCGACTTCAGACCCGTCATTGCCGACACCGGCAGTATCGGCGGTAGCGGCTCGCACGAATTTCATGTCCTGGCCCAGTCGGGGGAAGATGATATCGCCTTCAGCGACAGCAGTGACTACGCCGCCAACGTCGAGATGGCGGAAGCACTCGCACCGGCAGAGCCGCGCCCGGACGCTGCCGCCGAACTGACGGAAGTGGCCACTCCCGGGGTGAAGACCATCGAAGACGTGGCTGAATTTCTGGCTTTGCCAGTCACCAGCACCGTCAAGACCCTGGTCGTAGAGGGCGAGGAGGACGGTCAACTGGTGGCCCTGGTACTGCGAGGCGACCAGCAGCTAAATGCGATAAAGGCTGAAAAGCTCGCCGGCGTTGCCAGCCCACTGTCTATGGCCGAGGAGGCCAGTGTCGTTAAAGCCTGCGGAGCCGGCTTCGGTTCACTGGGTCCTGTTGGCCTGTCGCTGCCGGTCATCGTCGATCGCGGTGCGGCGGCACTGGCCGATTTTTGCTGCGGCGCCAACCGCGACGGTTATCATTACACCGGCGTCAACTGGGACCGGGACACTCCCTTGGCCCGGATCGAGGACATACGCGAGGTAGTCGCCGGCGATCCCAGCCCCGACGGCCAGGGCAAACTATTGATCAAGCGCGGCATCGAGGTCGGCCATATTTTTCAGCTTGGCTGCAAATACAGTGAGGCGATGAACGCCCGTGTGCTCAATGAAAATGGCAAAAGTATTCCCATGATCATGGGCTGCTACGGCATCGGTGTGAGTCGGGTCGTCGCAGCCGCCATCGAGCAGAACCACGACGACAAAGGCATCATCTGGCCCGCCGCCATGGCCCCTTTCCAGCTGGCGATCATACCGCTGAATATGCAGAAGTCTGAGGCTGTGGCGCGCTGTGCCAGCGAGCTGTACGAGGCCTGCCTGAAAGCCGGCATGGAAGTTTTGCTGGATGATCGCAACGAGCGTCCCGGCGTTAAATTTGCCGACATGGAGTTGATCGGCATCCCTCACCGGGTGGTCATCGGTGACCGTGCCCTGGCGGACAGCCAGGTCGAGTACAAGGCGCGTACCGACGAGGATTCCAGGTTACTGCCCACCGAACAGGCTCTGGCTTTTCTGCAAGAGCAACTTGCCTAAGTGATCAGTGCACGGCCGTCAAAACGATACCCGGCAACCATATTGGTGCCGTGGCTGATGATGCTGGCATTGATCCTGCCACCGGCCGCCGCAGCCCAGCCACAG
>CALJFL010000097.1 GCA_938074135.1 uncultured Halieaceae bacterium
CGGAGAACCATCGATGGGCGCAATGATTTTTACATAACCATCTTCCATGCCGACTTCAAGGCCGAGGCCGGAAAATTCTCCGCTAGTGCTTGTTTGCAGGTTTTCGAAGGCGTCCTTGGTCAGGTAAGTGGAGTGGGGATCCAGACCCATCAGCATGCCCTGGATGGCGTATTCCAACAGGGTGCTGTCGTCGATTTCCTCGACATAACCGACACGGATCTGGTTATAGACATCGGCAAAAGTTCGCAACTCCGCCAATGGCAGTGCACCTTTTTCCTCGACGGCCAGGGTGGGGCCCGCACCAAAGAGAAACAGTAGCGCCGCCGTCGACAACAGCGTTCTAAAAACAGGGGAAGTATGTTGCATGAGTACCGCCAGAAGGCCCATCGGCTCTAACTATCTTGGCCGCCTAGTGTAACGCATCCTCGCCAGGCCTTGCCAAGTGCCTTAGCCGCGGCACCAACTGGCGGGATTGGTGGGTTTGCCGTTGTGCCGGATTTCGAAATACAGGGCGGCACGGGCCAGGCCACCGGTGTTGCCAACAGCGCTGATGGGTGTGCCGGCGGTGACCCATTCGCCGACCTCGCGCAACAGCGCCTGGTTGTGCGCGTACAGACTCATATAGCCGTCGCCATGATCGATAATCAGTAGTAATCCGGAGCCCCGAAACCAGTCGGCATAAACGACCCGGCCGTGATGGATAGCCCGCACGGTGTCGCCCTCGTTGGCGGCAATATTCAGGCCCTGCCAGCGCATCTTGCCCTCGTTGCGTGGGAGGCCGAAGCGATTGCTGGGTTTGCCGTTGACCGGCCAGGGCATCTGGCCTTTGGCTTTGGCGAAGGCCTGGTAGTTGCCCGGAGCCTGCAGGTTGACGACAGCCTCCTCGATCGTACTGAGCAGTTGCTCCAGGGCTTTGCGTTCCTGCTCTTTGGCCTTCAGCGCGTTATCTTTACTGCTGATGCTGGCCGACAGGTTGGCCACCGCCAATTCACGGTTTTTTTGCAGCTTGGCGAGGCTTTGTTTGTGTTTCTCCAGTTGTTCCTGCTGCAACTGCAATGCCTGCGTTGTACCAGTAATGCCCTGTTCGACGTCGGCCAGTTCGGCCAGCGTCACCCGGTACTCGGCAATGAGTTCATTGCGGGCCTCGAAAAGGTAGCGGTAGTAAGCCATTGCCCGGGCCACGGTATGGGGATTCTCCTGGTTCAGCAGTACCTTCAGCTGACCCTGCTGGCCCATTTTCCAGGCGGTTTGCAGCTCACTGGCGATTCTCGCCTGCTGGCTGTCTCGCGCTTCTTCAAGGCCGGACTTACGGGTCTTGAGCGCAGCCAGCTCCTGCTTGCCATTGGCGATCTTGGTCCGGTTTTCGCGCAGTTGTTTCTGTAGCTTGCCCAGCTCTAGCTCGGTTTCGCGCAGTTGCTGCTGCAGATTATTCTGGCGCTTGCGCGCGCTGCTGATCTCCCGGGTGACCTTTTCAATATCGGCCTGCAGGGCCTTGAGTTCCGCCCTGGCCCGTTCCTCGTCGGACTGGCCCTGCGTGGCGGTGGCCGCACACACCAGTAGCAGCGTGATGAGAAAATGATGCCAGGTGGACCGGCAGCAGCGCATCGGGGTCAGTCTGCCACCGTGGCGAGGTTGCTGCCGGTCATCTCTGCCGGCTGCGGCAGCCCCATCAGGCCGAGCAGGGTAGGGGCGATATCAGGCAGTACTCCGCCCTCGGGATTCAGGATGACGGGTTCGCTGCCGATGTAGACCAGTGGCACCAACTCGGTGGTGTGTTGGGTGTGATGTTGCCCGGTTGCGTAGTCGAGCATCTGTTCGCAGTTGCCGTGGTCGGCAGTGACCAGTGCCTGGCCGCCAACCTTCAACACCGCCGCTTCAATTCGCGCGAGGCAACTGTCCAAAGTTTCCACGGCCTTGATCGCGGCCTCGTATACACCGGTGTGGCCGACCATGTCGCCATTGGCGTAGTTGCACACGATGAGGTCGTATTTAGTGGATTCAATCGCCGCTACCAGTTTGTCGGTGACCTCCACGGCGCTCATTTGTGGTTGCAGGTCATAGGTCGGCACGTCGGGCGAGGGCACCAGGATTCGGTCTTCACCTTCGAACTCTTGCTCTTGGCCGCCGCTGAAGAAAAAGGTCACGTGGGCGTACTTTTCAGTCTCGGCGATCCGCAACTGGGTCATGTGGTGCTGTGCGAGGTAGTCCCCCAATACGTTGGTCAGGGGCTCGGGCGGAAAGGCGCAGCTGGCTTTGATACTTTCGGCGTACTCTGTCGTCATGACGAAATCCGCCAAATCCGGAACCTGCCGCCGTTCGAACTCGCTGAAACCGGGCTCGACAAAGGCGCGGGTTAATTCCCGGGCTCGGTCTGCGCGAAAATTCATGAACAGGACCGCATCGTTGTCTGCCACTACCGCTGGCAGATCGCCGTCGCCGACGACAGTGGTGGGCAATACAAACTCGTCATTTTCGTCCCGTGCGTAGGCGGCCTGTAAAGCCTCGGCAGGGCTGGTCGCACTGTATTGTGCCTGCCCTTCAGTCAGCAGCGAGTAAGCCTGGGCGATGCGATCCCAGCGATTGTCTCGATCCATCGCGTAGTAGCGACCGCATATGCTGGCGACCCGGCCGCAATCGAGCTCGGTGAACAGGTCTTCGGCTTTTTCCAGGGAAGCATCGGCGCTACGCGGGGGGGTGTCGCGGCCGTCGAGGAACGCATGCAGGTAAACGCGCTTTGCACCGCGCTTGGCGGCCAGCCTGATGGCGGCAAAAATCTGCGCTTCGTGACTGTGGACGCCACCGGTAGAAAGCAAGCCAAACACATGCACGGCCCCGTTGGCGGCAATAGCCTTGTCGATGGCGCTGGTGTAGGCCGGGTTCTGCTCGAAGCTGCCATCAGCAATCGCCTGGTCGATGCGGGTGATGTTCTGGAATATCACCCTGCCGGCCCCAAGGCTCATGTGGCCGACTTCGGAATTGCCCATCTGACCTGCAGGTAGGCCCACGTCCAGGCCGGAACCGGACACCAGGGTATGCGGAGCTTCACTCCACAGCCTGTCCCATACCGGTGTGTCGGCATTGGCGATGGCATTGTCCCGGGTGTCTTCCCGGTAACCCCAGCCATCCAGGATGATTAATACGGTTGGTTTCTTGCCGGTGTCAGTCATTCCAGTTCCAAATTGGGGGTTCGCCCAGCGAGGGTCGCTTTCGAGGGCGACATTTTACCCTCTACACTGCGTCATCGCACGGCTATTCTGGTCGTCTGCAGTGCCAGGCGGGCAATGCCCGGGGACTGGAGCGGCCACTCCAGACCCTGTATACTTGCGCCTTTTTTGAGAGGGTGTCGGTTCAGGCCGGGTACCACCCAGATGAGGACGCCCCCCTGCCATATCGGCAGTACCGCCCCCTTAACAGGTAAACGCAGACCCTAATTAGCATGGCTTTGTTTCTTGAATTTGTTGCCCAGCAGTGGCTGTTGGTGGCTGCCTTGTTGGCCGCTGTGGGAATGCTGTTTTTCCACGAGACCCGCAAGTCCGGTCCCAGTCTCAGCCCGCAGCAGGCGATCAATATGGTAAATGGGCGCGACGGATTGTTCCTGGACCTGCGTGATGGCGGCGATTACAAGCAGGGGCACATCGTCGAGGCGCTGAATATCCCGGTGGCCAAGTTGCCCTCGCGGATGGCGGAGCTGGAAAAGTACAAGACCAAACCCATTGTTCTGGTGTGCAAGATGGGCCAGCAGGCCGGTGTCGCGGGTAAACA
This sequence comes from uncultured Halieaceae bacterium, assembly GCA_938074135.1. The sequence continues at coordinate 3,763 of CALJFL010000097.1, forward strand.
ATTGAAGGCGGCCGGTTACGAGGAAGTCTACAAGATGTCCGGTGGCATGATGGAGTGGGGTAATTTGCAACTGCCCACGGTCAAGTAGGGCGGGATAGACGACGATGTCAGCCAAGGTGAAGATGTACAGCACCCGGTTTTGCCCCTACTGCATTCGCGCTCGCATGGTACTGGAGAGCAAGGGTATAGAGTATGAGGATATCGGGGTGGATGGTGACCCTGAGCGTCGCCGTGAAATGATGGAACTGAGCGGCCGCCGAACTGTACCCCAGATCTGGGTAGGGGACACCCATGTCGGCGGTTACGATGACCTGGCCGCCCTCGAGTATCAGGGCGCCCTGGATGAATTACTGAAAATGGCGCCGCAGGCGTCTTGGCAATAAATTAAAAGTGGAGGACGGCTCAATGGCCGATGAACAGGTAGCAGGAACACAGGAACAGCCGCAGCAGCAGTTTGCGATGCAGCGAATTTACAACAAGGATATTTCCTTCGAGTCGCCCAGCACGCCGGATATTTTCCGTAAGCAATGGCAGCCCAAGGTGAACGTCGACCTCAACACCAAGAGCGACAAGGTCGATGAACAGGGCAATTACGAGGTTGTCCTGACCATTACGATCACTGCCAAAGTTGACGATGACACGGCCTTTCTGGTCGAGGTCCAGCAGGCAGGTATATTTATGATTACCGGCTTTGAAGGTGAGGACCTGCGTCGTATTCTCGGTACCGCAGCACCCAATATTCTGTTCCCCTACGCCCGTGAAAATATCGATTCACTGTGCGTAAAAGGCGGTTTCCCGCCAGTCATGCTGGCGCCGGTGAACTTTGACGCCCTTTACCAACAGGCGCTCAATCAGGCAGAGCAACAACAGGCCGCACCTGAAAGTGGCGAGGCTGCTACGCACTGAGTGTGAGTGCAAGCGTATGCTGAAGGGGCCGCATGGCCCCTTTTTTGTGCCTGCGAGGAAGGGCCTATTCGAGCCCGGCGAAGTGGAGTTGGCGCAGTGCCTCATAGGCCACCACCGCGGTAGCGTTGCTCAGGTTCATGCTGCGACTGTTGCTGCGCATGGGGATACGCAGGCAGTTGTCGGGGCCCAGTTCATCGAGAATCTGTTGTGGCAGGCCGCGCGTTTCGGGACCGAATAGTAGCGCATCACCGGGTTGGAAGCTGGCCTGATGATAGCCCTGTTCGCCGCGGGTGCTGATTGCGAAGATTCTCGGGTTGGCCGTTGCCTCGCAAAATGTCGCGAAGTCCGGATGCACTGACAGGTCGGCAAATTCACTGTAATCCAGCCCCGCCCGGCGCAATTTTTTGTCGTCCAGGTCGAAACCCAGAGGTTCGATCAGGTGCAGGGCGCAGCCTGTATTGGCACACAGGCGAATGATGTTGCCTGTATTGGGCGGTATTTCAGGCTGGTAGAGGACGATGTGCAGCATGCCGCCATGGTACCTGTCGGCGCGCCCTGGAAGCTACATATCCAACTCTTTCATCTTGCGGGTCAGGGTGTTGCGGCCCCAACCCAGCAGTTCGGCGGCATCGCGCTTGCGTCCACGAGAGTGCTGCAGAGCCACGTCAATCATGCTGCGTTCAAACTCCGGAATGGCCTGGCGCAGAATGTGGTGCTTGCCCTGGACCAGCTCATTGCGAGCCCAGTGGCACAGAAGGGTTCGCCAGTCAGTCTGGCTCTCGCTTTCACCGTGCACTTCCGCTCGGCCCAGCTCGGGGGGCAGGTCGCGCGGGTGAATCTCCCTTCCCGATGCCATCACGGTCAGCCAACGGCAGGTGTTTTCGAGCTGTCGCACATTGCCTGGCCATTCGAGGCCAGTCAGGAATTCCTCGGTTTCCGGCAATAACACCTTGGTCTCGCCGCCCAGCTCTTCTGCTGCTTTCTGGAAAAAGAAGCGCATCAAGCGGGGTATATCCTCACGTCGCTCAGACAGGTTGGGGATATGAATGCGGATCACATTGAGGCGATGAAACAAGTCCTCGCGAAAGTCGCCGCTTTGTACCAGTGATTCCAGATCCTGGTGGGTGGCGGCAATAATTCGCACATCGACATTGACCGGGGTGTGCCCCCCGACTCGGTAGAATTCACCGTCGGCGAGTACTCGCAACAGACGGGTCTGTGTCTCAGCCGGCATATCCCCGATTTCATCCAGGAACAGTGTGCCGCCATCGGCTTGCTCGAAGCGGCCTGAGCGCTTGCTATTGGCGCCAGTAAAAGCTCCTTTCTCATGGCCAAACAACTCGGATTCCATGAGATCTCTGGGGATGGCGGCCATATTCAGCGCAATGAAAGGCTGCTGGGCGCGGGGGCTGTGGCGGTGCAGGGCCCGGGCGACCAGCTCCTTGCCGGTACCTGACTCGCCGTTAATCAGGACGGTGATGTTGCTGTGCGACAGGCGGCCAATAGCCCGAAACACCTCCTGCATCGCCGGCGCTTCACCGATTATCTCGGTGTGCGCTACCTCGTTCTCGGTGATAGGAGCGTCAGCCCTATTTTCCTCGGCCTGGGCCAGCGCCCGCTCGGTGATGGCGACAACTTCGTCAATGTCGAAGGGCTTGGGCAGGTACTCAAAGGCGCCGTGCTGGTAGGAGGCAACGGCGCTGTCCAGATCGGAGTGGGCAGTGGTGATGATGACTGGCAGGTCGGGGAAATCTTCACTGATCCGTGACAATAGCTCGAGACCGTCTGTGCCGGGCATACGAATGTCGCTGATGATGACCTCAGGCTGTTCATTTTCGATTTTAGCCAGCAGTGAATCGCCGTTCTCGAAACTTTCATTGTCTATCCCAGCCTGGCTGAGTGCTCGTTCCAACACCCAGCGTATGGAGCTATCGTCGTCTACGATCCAGACTTTAGCTGTTGTTTGCATGATTTTTTTCCATCGGTAGGTAAATAGTGAACCTGGTTTGGCCCGGTTCGCTGGTACATTCCAGCAGGCCGCCATGGCGGTTGATGATTGACTGTGATATCGACAGTCCGAGGCCGGTGCCATCGGCACGCCCGGTTACCATCGGTACAAAAATGGCGTGTTGCAGGTCCTCTGGTATTCCAGGACCGTTATCGATGATGTCGACCCGGCAGACCAGCCGGTGGCGTTTGGTGCCGATAGTGAACTGGCGCTGGGAGCGTGTGCGCAAGGTAATCCGGCACTCGGCGACGTCGGTTGCTGCCTGCAGGGCATTGCGGGTGATGTTTAGCACTGCCTGAATGAGCTGGGTTTTGTCGCCGGGGACTTCCGGCAGGCTGGGGTCGTAATCGCGTTCGAATGTCAGGGTCTGGTCGGACTCGGCGAACAACAGGTTGCGCACGTGTTCCAGTACCTCGTGCACGTTGAGGGGCTGCAAGGTCAACTCCTTGTGCGACCCCAGCAGCCGGTCGACTAGATCGCGCAGCCGGTCTGCCTCCTGGATAATGACCTGGGTGTATTCGCTAAGCCGTTCGTCCGGTAATTCCCTGTCCAGCAGCTGGGCCGCACCCCTGACGCCACCAAGCGGGTTTTTGATTTCATGGGCCAGGCCGCGGATGACTGTGCGGGTGGTTTCCTGGGCATTGAGAATGCTTTCCTCGCGGCTGATTCTTAGCAGTCGGTCCACCGCCTGTAATTCAACCAATAGTCCCGGCCCACCCTGTTCGGGGAACAGTGGCGCGATGAACAGATCGACATGGGTCTCGAGATTGCTGGGCAGCACCAGAGTGAGATTGCGCCGGGTGACCGTTATTCCATCGTCCTGCGCCTGCCTTATGGCCTTGCTCCAGTCTTCTGCCCGCGGCAGTAGCTGTTCTGCCTGTAGTCCCAATGACCTCGCTTCCGATACCTGCAACAGGTCCTGGGCGGCGGTGTTGATCGCGGTGATCCGCAGATCGGTATCCAGGGCGATGACACCGGTGCTTAGAGATTCGAGAATGTGGTCCGACGTCGGCATTATTGCCCCAAGATTGACCGCGTAGCCGCGGAGTGCACATAGTCTTAGCAAAAATAGAGCCAAGACTGGGAGTTATGACATAGGCGGGCGAGATAACGCATTTTATCGCCAAAATCGATAGTAAGTACTTACACCCGCCTAAGTTATAGGCAATATCAGCGAGTGCCCGGGGCGGTAAAGATACATTGAAGACAGGCCAGCGCCATGTGTGCACCATTATGGTGCGTATGGCGTGGCCTGTCCAGTGGCTGCTCTCAGCGTGGTCCGATGGGTCGCAGTACGAGGATGCGGGATTCTTCCGAGGTTGCCAGAACCTCGCCGTCACTATTGTAGCGGGCAACCACAATGCTGTGCTCGCCGCGCCTGGTGTTTTCCAGGGCCCAGCTGTTCTGGGTTTGCGGCTCACCGTAGTTGCTGCCGTTCATGATCAGTTGCAGGGTTTCGCCCTCTTCCAGGCTGGGGCTGACTGCTGCAATGACCGTAAAACTGCCTATACCCATGGGGATAGTACTGCCGTCGGCAGGTGCGCTGATCCTGATGGAGTATTCGATCTCTTCTTCGGACTCTTCCCCGGATTCCTCCGCCACGGGCTCTGGCGGTGGCGCTATTGCGGTCGCTGGCGTGGTATTGGTCGGGTTCAGTTTGACCTCTTCGGCACCGCCCGGAGGTGGTGTATCGGTGAAAATGACGTTGCCTTCACTGTCAGTGGTGCGGTAAACCTGGGCGCTGGCGATGCTGCTCGCCAGTAATGTCAGAACAAATAATGCGCGTACCATTGGCGTCTCCCTGCCTGGGTATTTAGCTGATCATACCGTATCAGAAAACGCTGCCCTGCAGGAGTTCCGCTAGATGCAGGAGTTTCAGGCAAAAAAAAGCCCGCCTATGGCGGGCCTTTTGGGGACTACAGCAGCTTAGACTGAGTAGTACATGTCAAACTCAACCGGGTGAGTGGTCATGTTCAAGCGCTCTATCTCCTCGGCTTTCAGCTCGATGTAGCCGTCGATCATGTCGTTGCTGAACACGCCGCCGGCGGTCAGGAAGTCACGGTCTGCATCCAGTGCAGCCAGGGACATTTCCAGGCTGGAGGAAACCGTAGGAATTGCCTTACCCTCTTCCGGGGGCAGGTCATACAGGTCCTTGTCGGCCGCGTCACCAGGGTGAATCTTGTGGGCGATTCCGTCCAGGCCGGCCATCAGCATGGAAGCAAAGGCCAGGTAGGGGTTAGCGGTGGGATCAGGGAAACGAACTTCCACGCGCTTGCCTTTGGGGCTTGGCTCATACGGAATCCGAATGGAAGCAGAGCGGTTGCGAGCCGAGTAGGCCAGCATGACCGGCGCTTCGAACCCCGGTACCAGACGCTTGTAAGAGTTGGTTGAGGCATTGGTGAAAGCGTTCAGCGCGCGGGCGTGCTTGATGATACCGCCAATGTAGTACAGCGCAGTCTCTGACAGACCGGCATAGCCGTCACCGGCGAATACATTTTGACCGTCCTTGGAAATGGATTGGTGAACGTGCATACCGGAGCCATTATCACCAACGATGGGCTTGGGCATAAATGTTGCTGTTTTGCCATAGGCATGGGCAACGTTATGTACGCAGTACTTGAGGATCTGAACTTCGTCGGCTTTCTGCACCAGAGTGTTGAACTTGACACCGATTTCACATTGGCCGGCGGTGCCCACCTCGTGATGGTGAACTTCGATCGGCAGGCCCATTTGTTCCATCGCCGAACACATCGCGGCCCGGATGTCGTGCAGTGAATCGACCGGTGGCACAGGGAAGTAGCCGCCTTTAACGCCAGGTCGGTGGCCAATATTGCCGTCATCGAAAGAGTGGCTGGAAGCCCAGGCCGCTTCTTCAGAGTTGATGCTGTAACCGGCGCCGCTCATGTCGGCGTGCCACTTGACGTCGTCGAAGACGAAGAACTCTGGCTCGGGGCCAAAGAAAGCGGTGTCACCGATACCGGTAGACTGCAGGTATTCCTCGGCGCGCCTGGCGACAGAGCGGGGATCGCGCTCGTAGCCCAGCATGGTCATTGGCTCGACAATGTCGCAGCGCAGGATCACGGTGGTGTCGTCGGTGAAAGGATCGAGTACCGAAGTGCTGTCGTCTGGCATCAGGATCATGTCGGACTCATTGATGCCTTTCCAGCCGGCGATCGAGGAGCCGTCGAACATCTTTCCGGTCTCGAAGAACTCCTCGTCGACTTCCCCATGGGGAATGGTGACGTGCTGCTCTTTGCCGCGACTGTCGGTGAATCTGAGGTCTATCCAGCGGGCTTCATTGTCTTTTATCAGGTTCAGAGTTTGCTCTGACATCTTGGGTCCTCCAAGTAAGGATTGTAATCAGGCCGCTATCGGCGCGCCCTGCGTTTGTAGTCCTGGTCTATGAGTCGGCAAGTGCCCGCCTCGAACCAGTAAAAATCAACACGCTCTGTTTTAGCAAGAGCTGTGCCAAAATAGTGCCTTTGCTAACTCATTGAAAAAACACGATAAATAATAGCTATCGCTGCGAGAGATACATGTAGTGCACTAAAATAGTGCGCTATAGCACCAATTCAGTGCATATTGGTCGCGCCTTCAGGTGATATCTGATGACGGAACACATAAGCCCGCGGGAGTCCGTATAATACGCGGCTCCAGGACAGGCAACGTTATGGCCGCTATGAAATTTGTTGTCAAGTATTTCGCGGAAATCGCTATCAAGAGCAAGCCGGTTCGGCGGCGCTTCGTGACGCATCTTGTGGATAACCTGCGAGCGCTGCTACCCGAATATGACCCCGCCATCCGCATCGGTCGGCAGTGGGACAGGCTGCACGTGGAAACCGATAGCGAAGATCCGGCAGTACTGGCGCAGTTGGTAGCTGCCATGTGCCACACCCCCGGTATAACCTATGTGCTGGAAGTCGCAGAGCACCCCCTGGCCGATCTCACAGATGTAGCGGACAAGGTAGCGGCGGTCTATTCGTCTCGCCTGGCCGGTAAGACCTTTGCGGTTCGTTGCAAGCGCAATGGTAAGCACCCCTATACCTCGATGGCGGTCGAGCGCGCGGTGGGAGCGACTTTGCTGGACGCGACCAGTGCCGCGGGCGTCAATTTGAAGCATCCCCAGGTGACGGTGGAGTTGGAGCTTAACGAAGACACGCTGTTCGTGGTCGCGCGGCGACATCGCGGGCCCGGGGGTTATCCCGTGGGTAGCCTCGATCCGGTGCTGTCGCTGATCTCAGGTGGTTTCGACTCGCCGGTAGCGAGCTATCTGACCATGAAGCGGGGTATGCGCACTCACTTCCTGTTCTTTAACCTCGGTGGTCGCGACCACGAAATCGGCGTGAAGGAGGTCGCCCTGTACCTCTGGCACAAGTACGGCTGTCGTCAGCGAGTACTTTTTATCAGCGTGCCTTTCGAGGAAGTGGTGGCCGAGTTACTAACAAAGGTGGAAGACAGCCAGATGGGGGTGATTCTCAAGCGCATGATGCTGCGGGTCGCCGATCGTCTTGCCGAGGAACTGGAAATCGATGCGCTGGTTACCGGTGAGTGTGTTGCCCAGGTCAGTAGCCAGACCCTGCGCAATCTGGCGGTAATCGACCGGGTGACAGATCGGCTGGTCTTGCGTCCACTGATCGCGACCGACAAGGAGGACATTGTGGCGGTTGCCGAGCAGATCGGTACCCGCGAATTCGCCGCCAATATGCCTGAATACTGCGGGGTGATGTCCGTAAACCCCACGACACGGGCACGGCTGAGCCGGGTAGAGGCCCAGGAGCGTCATTTCGATATGTCGATTCTCGACCGCGCGCTGGCCAGCAGCCAGCGTACCCCGATTGACCAACTGGCCAGCGATGACCTCCAGTGCAGTGAGGTCGAGGTACTGTCGGTGCCACTGGCAGGCAGTACCGTGGTTGATATCCGTCACCCCGACGAACAGGAATTAGCGCCGCTACGGGTTAACTCACCGGTTCTCAACATTCCTTTCTACGAACTACACCGACGCGCCCGGGAGCTCGATCATGGCGGTAGCTATATGCTGTATTGCGGCCAGGGGGTGATGAGCAGACTGCACGCTTCGTTCCTGGCTGAATCCGAGGGCCTCAAGGTCAAGGTCTACGCTCCCTGACCTCTTTGGTCAGCGGCATTTTTCCATACTGTCGGCAGGGGGGCTTTGGGGTATAATCCGCCGCCTTTTTGCACGGCCGCGCGGCCCGAGGAACTCCCTTGATCGACAATCTTCGCAACATCGCCATCATTGCGCACGTAGACCACGGTAAAACCACCCTGGTCGATTGCCTGCTGTCGCAATCCGGCACCCTCGATCGTCGTTCCGAGGGCGCTGAAAGAATCATGGACTCCAACGATCAGGAGCGCGAACGCGGCATTACCATTCTGGCCAAGAACACGGCTCTGAAGTGGGGCGACTACCGCATTAACATTGTCGACACGCCGGGCCACGCTGATTTCGGAGGCGAGGTTGAGCGGGTATTGTCAATGGTGGACTCTGTCCTGTTACTGGTTGACGCCGTCGACGGGCCAATGCCACAGACGCGTTTTGTTACCTCCAAGGCTTTCGAGCGCGGCCTCAATCCGATCGTAGTGGTCAATAAGGTGGATCGCCCCGGCGCGCGCCCTGACTGGGTAGTGGACCAGGTGTTCGACCTGTTCGACCGCCTCGGTGCCAACGAGGAGCAACTCGACTTTCCGGTCATCTTTGCCTCGGCGATAGAGGGTATTTCCGGCGATGATCACGAGGCGATGGGCACCGATATGCAGCCGTTGTTCCAGGCCATTATCGATAAAGTGCCGGCGCCGGAAGTTAATGCCAACGGTCCGCTCCAGATGCAGATCAGCGCACTGGATTACAGCAGCTACGTCGGCGTCATCGGTGTCGGCCGTATCACCCGCGGCTTGCTGACCCCGAACACCCCGGTATCGGTGGTGGATATGGAGGGCAAAACCCGTAACGGCAAGATACTGCAGGTCATGGGATACCACGGTCTGGAGCGGGTGGATATCGATCGCGCTGAGGCCGGTGACATCGTCTGTATCACTGGCATCGAAGGTCTCAATATTTCAGATACCCTGTGTGACCCGGCCGCTGCCGAGGCTATGCCACCTTTGACCGTGGATGAGCCAACGGTGAGCATGACATTCCAGGTCAACGACTCGCCCTTTGCCGGCAAGGAAGGCAAGTACGTCACCTCGCGTAATCTGAAGGAACGGCTGGAACGGGAGCTGATCCACAATGTCGCCCTGCGAGTCGAGCCCGGTGATACACCGGATAAATTCGTGGTGTCCGGGCGCGGCGAGTTGCACTTGTCCGTTCTGATAGAGTCCATGCGCCGCGAAGGCTTTGAGCTGGGCGTGTCGCGTCCGGAAGTGATCCAGCGCGAAATCGACGGTGTGATACAGGAGCCCTTCGAGCAATTGGTAGTCGATTGCGAGGACGAGCACCAGGGCGCGATCATGGAAGAGTTGGGCAGCCGCCGGGCCGAGCTTGAAAATATGGTGCCCGATGGCAAGGGTCGAGTGCGGCTGGAGTTCATCGTGCCCGCCCGTGGCTTGATCGGCTTTCGCTCCCTGTTCCTGACATTGACCTCCGGCAGCGGCATCCTGACACACGTGTTCGATCATTACGGGCCGGTCAAGGAAGCGGAAATTATCCATCGTACTAACGGAGTGCTGGTCTCGATGGTCAAGGGCAAGACCCTGGCCTACGGCTTGTTCAACTTGCAGGATCGTGGTCGGTTGTTCATTGATCCCAATATCGACGTTTATGAAGGTCAGATTATCGGCCTCCATAGCCGCGGCAATGACCTGACTGTAAACCCCACCAAGGCCAAGCAGTTGACCAACGTACGGGCGTCGGGAACCGACGAGGCCCTTAACCTCACGCCGCCAGTTCGTCACACCCTCGAGCAGGCGCTCGAATTCATCGAGGATGACGAGTTGGTCGAAGTTACCCCGGAGAGCGTGCGCCTGCGCAAAAAGCTGTTACAGGAACATGAGCGACGTCGCGCCAGTAGAGGCTAGTGACCGGTGAAGGCGCTGCTGCAGCGGGTTTCTCGCGCCAGTGTCGACGTCGCCGGTGACTGCGTTGGCCAGATCAATGTCGGCCTGCTGGTGCTGTTAGGGCTGGATAAGGGCGACGACCGGGAACTGGCTGACCGGATGGTGGAGAAATTACTTGCTTACCGGCTGTTCGGCGATGATAAGGGGCGGATGAACTGCAGCGTTCAAGACATCAATGGCGGCGTTTTGCTGGTTTCCCAGTTCACGCTATCGGCGGATACCCGCAAGGGTTTGCGACCCGGTTTTTCCAGTGCTTTGCCACCCGTTGAGGCAGAGGCCCTCTACGACTACACCCTCACCAGGCTCAGTGCCAGGCACAATACCGTAGCGGCAGGGGTCTTTGGTGCCGATATGCAGGTCAGCCTGGTCAATGACGGGCCCGTCACCTTCCTACTGGAACTTTAAACGCCAGGTTGTGCCGATCGTCGGTACAACATGGGAGCATGCATGATGCCGTCTTCGAGATATTCCTCGCCCACCGTCGCGAAGCCCAGGCTGCGGTAAAAGGGCTGCAGGTGGGCCTGGGCCCCTATCTTGATGTCGTACTCCGGCCATCGGGCCAGGTTGTAATCGATCCCGCGCTGCACCAGCTGCCGTCCCAACTGGATACCCCTGACCGCCGGAGTGACGATAATGCGGCCGATGGAGCTCTGGGGATAGCTGACCCCCGGGGGCAGGCAGCGCTGGTAGGCAACCAGCTCAGGGCCTTGCCAGCACAGGAAGTGCACCGCCGGTTGGTCGAGGTCATCCAGGTCCGGATACAGACATTCCTGCTCGAGGATAAACACGTTCTGTCGCAGCTGCAGTGCCCGATACAGATCCGCCGGGGCGAGCTCCTCGAATGCGCAGGTCTGCCAGGTTAGCGTCTGGGTCAATGCTGGTGACCACCGGCGCCATGGGCGTGTCCATGGGCCAGTTCTTCGCTGCTGGCCGCACGAACATCGGTGATGTCGATTGCGAAGGACAGTGCCTGCCCGGCCAGGGGATGATTAGCATCGATCTCAGCGCTGTGCCGACCGACCTTGACGACAGTCACCGGCCTCGCACCGTCGCTGGTGTTGAGCTGCACTGTCATTCCGGGACGAAGCTTTCCCTTATAAATCAGATGTTTGGTTGGGACACGCTGGATACGGTCGGGGCTGCGCAGGCCATAACCGTCCTCTGGTTTGACCTCCACTTCCAGTGAGTCGCCAGCGCTGTGGCCCGCCAGTGCGCGCTCTAGACCGGGGATAATATTGTTGTAGCCGTGAAGATAGGCGGTGGGCTGGCTGTCGCGGGATGTCTCAAGTTCTTCACCCGCTTCATTTTTCAAGGTGTAATGGAAAGAGGCAACAGTCCTGGCGGCAATTTTCATAGTGTTCTCCCGTTTTTTGCGGCGCTATGGTACGCGCCTGCCGCCTGGCCCGATAGCCCCCCGGGCCCAACAAAATATTCTTTTCTGCGTTCTACCCCGTTAGTTTAGTTGTTACTATAGAGGACGAAAACACCGGTAAAATGGCGTTTATCGTGGGACATGCAGGGGGCCGAGAGAGTCCCTGCAAATTAGATAAGGGCATGCCATGCTGGCAAATGCTGAACTCGCACAGGATTTTGCGCTGCTCAACCAACAGTTCAAGGAACTGGTGGAGGGGTTGGTAGACGTCGTCAATATCCCGCCGGTCCGGGTGGAGGTCGGTACGACCCCCGCTGGCAATTTTCGCGGCTTCGATGTCGGCAAGTTCTATGTTGTCGAGAGTGGCTCAATCACCGCCCGTTATCAGGGCAGGGCGATCTTTATCCTGGAGCAGGGCGATGTGCTGTTACCGGATATCGCCGGCACGAGTGATCTTGATATGGCCGTTCTTTATGGTAGTGAAGCTGGCGCCAGCCTGGCCGGCTATCCCGCGCTTGAGTTCATGCAGCGGGTGTTCAGCGAACCTCAGGGCATCAAGATCTGGACCCGGATGCTGATCACCTACTCGGGCCTGCTGTTGCGCCTGACTGCAGCCCAGACCCGTATCGAGACAGCCGCCACCCCGGGGTTTGAGCTCTATGAGCCCGGGGATGACATTATCCGTCAGGGTGAGCGCGCCGATTACGTGTTCAACCTGACGTCCGGGATGGCCGATGTGTTGGTCAATAACGTAATAGTGGGCCGTATCGGTGAGGGCGAGATTTTTGGTGCGATGGCGGCGCTGACCCATGCCGACCGCAGTGCTACGGTACGTGCCAAGACCGCCTGTTCAGTAGTAAAAGTACCCAAGGAACAATTTACCGATCTGATCAAGAGTAACCCGGCGATCATTCATAGCCTGATCATTGATATGGCCAACTCCATTGTTAATCTCAATGAGCAGTTGGTTGGTTTACGCATGGAAACGGGGCCTGAGTGACAGCACCCCGTGGCTGCCGGCACCGGTGGCTGAAGAAAATTCACCCTCGCAACATTCACAGTTTCACGGATCAGTGACCAATGTCTGATATTGAGCAAATCGACGAGGACGGCACCGAACAGGTGTCGCTTAAACAATATGCCGAGAAGGCCTACCTGGATTACTCCATGTACGTCATTCTCGACCGCGCCCTGCCGAACATAGGCGACGGCCTGAAGCCGGTGCAGCGGCGTATTGTGTATGCCATGAGTGAGCTTGGCCTGAAGTCGACCGCCAAGTTCAAGAAGTCGGCGCGCACGGTTGGCGACGTGATCGGTAAGTTTCACCCCCATGGCGACAGTGCCGCTTATGAGGCGATGGTGCTGATGGCGCAGAACTTCAGCTACCGTTACCCGCTGGTCGATGGCCAGGGCAACTGGGGCGCTCCCGATGACCCGAAATCATTCGCTGCAATGCGCTATACCGAGTCGAGACTGACCGCCTACGCTGACGTTCTTCTGGCCGAGCTAGGCCAGGGCACTGTCGACTGGGTGCCAAATTTTGACGGCACGATGGAGGAGCCCTCGGTATTGCCGGCGCAGGTACCCAATGTACTGCTTAACGGGACCACCGGTATTGCGGTGGGGATGGCGACAGATATCCCGCCACACAACTTGCGCGAGGTGGTTACAGCCGCCATCCGCCTGCTGGATGCACCCAAATCCACTCTGGCGGAATTGTGTGAGCACATTCAGGCCCCGGATTTTCCGACCGAGGCTGAGATCATTACGCCCAGAGAGGAAATCCTGGCGATTTACGAGACCGGTCGCGGCGGTCTGCGCATGCGGGCTGTCTGGGAGAAGGAGGGTGGCGATATCGTAATACAGGCGATTCCACACCAGGTGTCGGGGTCGCGTGTTCTCGAACAGATCGCCCAGCAGATGCAGGCTCGCAAGCTGCCGATGGTAGCCGACCTGCGCGACGAGTCGGATCACGAGAACCCCACCCGCCTGGTGATTGTGCCCCGCTCCAACCGGGTCGACCTGGACGGATTGATGAGCCACCTGTTTGCCACCACCGACCTGGAGCGCAGTTATCGGGTCAACCTGAACATGATCGGCATAGACGGGCGACCGCAGGTTAAGTCGCTGGACCGGATTCTTAAGGAATGGCTGAAGTTTCGGACAGCCACTGTCCGTCGACGCTTACAGCACCGGCTGGAAAAGGTGCTCAAGCGCCTGCATATCCTCGAGGGTTACCTGGTTGCTTACCTCAATATCGATGAGGTTATCCACATTATTCGCACCGAGGACAAACCCAAACCGGCGCTGATGAAGCGCTTCAAAATCAGTGATATCCAGGCCGAGGCCATTCTCGAATTGAAGTTGCGCAACCTTGCCAAGCTCGAGGAAATGAAAATCACCGGTGAGCAGAACGAGCTGGAGGATGAGCGCGCGCAACTGGAGAAGATTCTGGGTAGCGACGCCCGGCTCAAGACCCTGATCAAGAAAGAGTTGACCGCCGTGGCGCAGGAGTATGGTGACGATCGCCGGTCTCCGCTGGTCGAGCGTGATGAGGCCAAGGCCTTTAGTGAATTGGAGCTGATCAGTGCCGACCCCATTACCGTGGTCATGTCCGAAAAAGGCTGGATACGCGGAGCCAAGGGCCACGACATAGATCCCTCATCCCTGAGTTATAAATCAGGTGACGGGTTCAAGCTTGCCGTGCGAGGTCGCAGCAACCAACCGGTTGTGATTCTGGATTCGACTGGCCGCGCTTATTCCATTCCCTCCCATAATCTGCCTTCCGCCCGTGGTCAGGGCGAGCCGGTTACCGGCCGTATCAATCCACCCTCGGGGGCGACATTTGAAGGGATGATGATGGGCGATGAACAGCAGCTTTATCTGCTGGCCAGTGATGCAGGTTACGGCTTTGTCGCGAAGCTGGGCGACCTGCAGACCAAAAACCGTGCCGGTAAGGCTGCCCTGAGCCTGCCCAAGGGTGGCCAGGTGTTGCAACCCGTACCGATCTCCGAGGTCGAGGGAGCATCGGTGGTCGCAATTACCAACGAGGGCCGGATGTTGGTGTTCTCGCTGGCAGACCTGCCGCAACTGGCTCGTGGCAAGGGCAACAAGATTATTGGTATTCCCGGTGCCAGAGTCCTCAGCCGCGAGGAGTTCGTGGTGGGTGTGCAGGTGATGGCCGAGAAAGACGTGCTGGTGGTCCATGCCGGCAAGCGCCATATCAACCTCAAGTTCTCGGAGCTGGAGCACTATCGCGGTGAGCGCGGGCGTCGTGGCAACAAGCTGCCGCGAGGCTTCCAGAAAGTGGACGCCATGACAGTCGAGCGTTGAGTACTCTCTAGCCTGTCGGCGCTATTGAACTGGGCCGGGAAGCCAGGTCAGTTCAGACCAATTCCTGCAGTCGTTTCAGGATCAACCTGAGCTGACGCTCGAGCAAATCCTGGTACTGGCCGGCGAAGGCGCCCAGCGCCGAGTAGCTGTCCCATGCCTCCGGTCGTTGTTCCACCCGGCCATTGATATCGACATCGTCGGCGATGGCCGGCGCCAGCAAAATTCTGTCTCCCGCTGCGGCGCATGCGGCCTGTAGTTCGTCCAGCGTTGATTGCATGTACAGCCCCGGATAAATATCGCTGGCGTCGCCAGCGCCCAGTTCGCTGAAGCCGACGGCCATGGCGATCGACAGCGACAGTGGCATGGTCTTCTCCAGTTGATGGCAGACGGCCTTGATCAGCCAGGCCGTGGAGGCGGCGCGAAACGGCCCGCTACCGGCATTGGTATCGCCATTGAAGTAGATCACCAGGCCGAACTGGCGGGAGACTTGCAGTTCGCCACCGTAGAACCCCGCCGCCGCGTAAACAACCTGGTGCAGTCGATCGGTATAGCGCTGCAGGCTGTGCTCGTCGAGCGTGTCGACATAGTGGGAGAGGCTGTCGAGGTGCAGGTACAGGGCGGCGGTGGCGCGGTAGTTTTCATCGCGCGGCTCGTTGCTACTGCGGGTGCGCAGCAGATCCATGGGCAGCGCATCTATTTGCGAACGCAACTGGACCAGTTCGTTGCCAGTGGCAGGGCCAGGCTCGGTGCCCTCCAGTTTGATTTTCCCGGCCAACTCGGTCAGTTGCCGGGCCAGGCGCTGGCCGAGTTGAAGGCTGGCGCCATACACCGCCAGGCTGAGCAGGATCGCCAGCCCCAGCAGGCTGAGCAGCAACCGCAGGCGTGCGGCCTGAGCGCTATCGGTGCTGATGGTGATGACCACTTCGCCCGCAGTGTCGTTGTCGATGCGTACCGGGGCCCGGTATTGCTGCTGGGTTTTGCCGGTGGCCTGGCCAGCCTGGCCCAGTGCCTTGCCCTCCACATCAAAGATTGCCACCTGTTCAGCGGAGGACGTCTCAACGAAGCGCTGTAGAGATGCCGCCACGTTCAGCAGGTCACCTGTCTCCAGCGCTGTGCTGATGCGGCGGGCGATCTGGTTGGCCAGGGCGCTGCCATACTCGGCCTGCTGGGATTCCTGCATGTGCTGGCTGGAGGTTGCCGCCAGAATCACCAGCGCCAGGCTGACTACCAGACAAAAAGCGGCTGCCACCAGAGCCAGTAGTTGGCTCAGGCTGGTATTGTTTATACGATCTTTCACGCCCTGCGGTCGGTCCCCTGCATCGAGCGCCCAGTATAAACCACCCGGATGGGCAAGGGGTTGCTTTCTGCGCACTGAAGGTTCCCCCAGCGACCGCGCAGCGGTTAAAATAGGCTTCCCTGGCCACTGCTGGACCTCCCCATTGACTGATATACAGCTGATTACCCTGTCCGGCGAAGACCAGCCCGGGGTGACGGCGGGTATTACCGCCATCCTGGCCGGCCATGCCGCCAACGTCCTCGATATCGGCCAGTCGGTCATTCACGCCACCCTTTCGATCGGGATGCTGATCGAGGTTCCCGGGGATGACCAGCGTGAGGCTATCCTGGCTGCGGTTCAGGCCTTTGCCGACGAGCGAGGTTTGCATGCCAGGTTCAGCGATATTGGCTCTGCCAGCTACAGTGACTGGGTCGCTGCCCAGGGACGCACCCGGCGCATCATTACGCTCCTGGCGCGCAAGATAACGGCCGATCAATTGTCTCGTGTTACCACCGTGGTGCACCGCCATGGCCTCAATATCGACGGCATTAACCGACTTTCCGGTCGCATACCCCTTGGGGAGTTACCTCCTTTGAGCAAGGCCTGCGTGGAGTTTTCGGTGCGCGGGGAACTGGCGGACGTGGACAGTTTTCGGCGGGAGTTGCTGGAGGTAGCCGCGGCTTTGGAAGTCGATCTCGCCTTCCAGCAGGACAATATGTACCGCCGCAACCGCCGCCTTGTCGCTTTCGATATGGACTCAACCCTGATTGAGGCCGAGGTTATCGACGAACTGGCCAAGGCTGCCGGCGTCGGCGCCGAAGTCAGTGCCATCACCGAGCGAGCCATGCGCGGCGAACTGGACTTTGCCGCCAGCTTTCGCGAGCGGGTGGCGCTGCTCGCCGGGCTGCCGGAAAGCGTGCTGGCGACCGTCGCCAGTGGACTGAAGATTACCGAGGGTGCCGAGCACCTCATCGCGACCCTGCATGCCCTGGGCTATAAGACAGCGATTTTGTCAGGGGGCTTCAATTACTTCGCCCACTACCTGCAACAGCGCTTGGGTATCGATTACATCTACGCCAATGAGTTGGATATTGAGGACGGGGTCGTGACCGGCCGAGTAAGGGGTGACATTGTCGATGGTCAGCGCAAGGCTGCCTTGCTGCAGGAGCTGGCGGCAAAAGAGGGAATTGACCTGCAGCAGGTTATCGCGGTTGGCGACGGTGCCAACGACCTGCCCATGTTGAGCATTGCGGGCCTGGGCATTGCGTTTCGCGCCAAGCCGCTGGTTAAACAGTCGGCCGAGCAGTCCATTTCCACGCTGGGTCTGGACGCAATCCTCTACCTGCTGGGCATATCAGACCGTTACCAGGCGGCGCCCTAGATCTTATCCCACATGGAATTGAAGCCGGATTCGCTGAGCGAACGAGAGGTCTTGGGCTCGACCGTATCCTCCAGCTGTTTGATATAGCGGAAATCGAACTGGTTGTAGGTGCTGGTGGCAGCGACCAGTCTCAGTAGTTGCACCAGAAACTTTTCACCCTCACGCAACAGGGTGACTTTCTGTTTTTCCTTGAAGCCCGAACGCGGGGTAATCAGCGTATGCGGTTGCCCCACCAGTTTGATCTCCGGCAACAGCAGTACCCGCATTGGATCGGTCTCTTTGCCGGGCTTCTGCTGAACCGTGGCACCGTAGGGCATCGCTCGCGGACTGAGTAATTCGACGCCGATAAGGGCCTCGGCATCCTTGATCTGGCTGATCCACCGAATGACGGCGATGACCCAGTCCCTGGAACCATCCTCCCTGACACAGGCGAGTTCGCCGGAGCGTATGCCTTTGGGCAGCTCTCCCTCCCATTCCAGGCAATAGCCGCCGGGACTGGCATTAACCGCGTGGGCGGGATGAACCGGGTAGCGGTCCCTGGGCTCGTCGGCGAGCAGGTCCTCATTTTCCAGCGCCTTTTGAACAGCTTCATCGACCTCTATCGCTATTTCGCCGGCATCTTTCGTCGGTCCGGATGTCTCTCGAATATAATCCTCTTCGGGATTGGCCTCGCTCCAGGCATCTCGATGTTTTTGTTCTTGCATGAAGACATTGGTCTTGATGCGTTCTGAAGGCGGGGGGATGTATTGGTCCCCGAAAAGTAATTGCTCGAAACCCACTTCCCCAGCCAGATGGTAGTGAGCATTACTCAGACCGACGCCTATCCACAGTTTGTTGCCCGCGCGGTTGCGATTAAAATTACGCAGGCTCATGGTGCCCAGCGAGGTGATCAGGTGATCGAGAATATTGGACGGCAGCGTCGTGTCTTTGTCAAAGGAGATGCCCTTTCTACCTTCCGCTTTATCCAGTTGTTTCAACTGTTCCAGGTGGGCGACCAGCGGCTCGGTATCGAGGTAGCGGCATTGTCCGCTGGGAGAGTCGCCCAGCAGGGCGGCGTAGAAAGGTGGTTGGTCCGTGTTCAGGTCGATCAGGAAAAGCCCTTTCCCTGTGGCCGGGTCGTCAACCCTAATCAGCTCGCTCCATTCCTGCAGGCCGCGGAATATGCTCGAAATATCACTTTGGCGCAATTGGTTGGGCTTGCAGCAGGCCAGTAGCAGCGGCTGCAGGTACGCTGTCGCAACCGAGGTACTGCCCACCAGCGGATCGACCACTGGCAGATGTGCCAGCTGCTGGCGTTCGGCCAGTGCGAAGAGCTGATGCAGAGTCAGCCAGGCACGCAATTCTATAGGTTGGTAAAGCTGGTAGGCCTGCAAGACCTTGCGGCCGCCAAACCCGATGGCACGCTGCAGGGCCTCGCAGACCAGCCTGGCGGGATTGATGTCACGGACCATGTCACGTTGCTGAATAGTATGCACGGCGGCCAATGCGTACCCGGCACCGGCTGCGGTGAACAGGCCATCGTTGAGCTCGGCTAGCTGGCGTGGTTCTTCAGGCAGTACCAGTGGTTGATTGAGGAACTTGCGCGATAGCGCTGTAGTGGCCACAAACAGGCTCGGGCGAAGGGCTTCGAGGATATTAAAACGCAGCGCGGGTTCAAGGGTGACCTTGTTCAAGTCACCGATGACCTGATTGAGCAATTGCACGGTCTGGCGGGCATTGCCGACGGGCAAAGCCTGCACCCAGGCATGTGCGCTTTCCGCGTCCAGCCCGAATGGCTCAAAGCTTGCCGTATCCTGAATCGGCAGCTGCAGTTTGATCGGTGCGTTTCCCGCCATACCCCAAGGCCTCGACTTTATACTATGTTTGTAGGTGCCAGCCCTTATGCCCTAAGAATAGCCTATCTACGGAGTTTGTCGCCACTGCAATCTGGATGGCTGCCAAAGCCCCTTGTGGTGCGGTATCATGTGCGGCCTTCAGGACCCAGGGAACAAAACACCATGGCGAATTACTCAACCAACGAATTTCGCGCCGGCCTCAAGGTCATGCTGGACGGGGAGCCTTGTAGCATTCTCGACAATGAATTCGTCAAGCCAGGGAAGGGCCAGGCCTTTAACCGCGTGCGCATGCGTAACCTCAAAACGGGGCGGGTCTGGGATCGCACCTTCAAGTCAGGTGAAAGTCTTGAGGGCGCTGACGTGATGGACCAGACCATGGAGTACCTCTACACCGATGGTGAGTTCTGGTATTTCATGGAGCCCGATACCTTTGAGCAGCACCAGGCGGATGCCAAGGCAGTGGGGGATACTCACCTCTGGCTGAAAGAGCAGGATCGCTGCGAAGTCACACTGTACAACGGCTCGCCGCTGTCAGTCGAAGCGGCTAATTTTGTCGAACTCGAAATTATCGAAACCGATCCCGGACTGAAGGGTGATACCGCCCAGGGTGGCAGCAAGCCGGCCACCCTCAGCACCGGCGCGGTGGTCAAGGTCCCGCTGTTTCTCAGCCAAGGCGAGATTATCCGTGTCGACACCCGCAGCGGGGAGTACGTCGGCCGCGCCGGCAAGTCCTGAGGCTCAGTGGACCGCTGGCAGCCGGGTGCGGATCTTGATGCGCTGCGCCAGCGTGCGACGGTACTCGCCAGCATAAGAGCATTTTTTGAACCCAGGGGTGTGCTGGAAGTTGACACTCCACTGCTGTGCACCACCGGCATTACCGACCCTTCAATCGAGCCATTACTGGTGGAACGCGGTAATTCACTGGCGGCGCCACGGTACCTGCAAACCTCACCCGAGTATGCAATGAAGCGGCTACTGGCCGCCGGCAGTGGCCCGATCTTCCAGATTGCACATGCCTTCAGGGACGATGAATCCGGGCGCCGGCATAATCCTGAATTCACCCTCTTGGAATGGTATCGGCCCGGGCTGGATCATCACGCCCTCATGGATGAGGTGGGGCAGCTGGTTGAGGGCCTGCTGGATCGGCAAGACAGCAAAAAATACAGCTATCGCGAAGTGTTCACGAAGTTTGTGGGCCTGGACCCTTTTCTGGCCACGGCTGCGCAGCTGGAGGCGGCGGCGCGGCAGGCAACTGATCCCGGTAGCCTGCATGGGCCG
>CALJFL010000098.1 GCA_938074135.1 uncultured Halieaceae bacterium
CTGTAAGCTTCAAAGCCGCTGCCTAAGCAGCACCCATCCAGGTTGAATAATCCCTGCTTTGCAGGGTTTGCGGGGGTCACATTGTGGCCCCTTTTTTTTGCCCGCTAATCTGGTTTAATGGGCGGTCCCGACGCGCTGACCCGGCGCCTCCGCAGACAGCAAGAGGACTTCCCGATGAGCGACGACAAGAATAAAGTCACCGATAAAGCCAGCGAGATTGCCAAAAACATCTGGCTGGCCGGGGTTGGCGCCTACGGCAAGGCCGTAGATGAAGCCCAGGACCGGCTGGAAAAAGCCGGGGTCGAAACGCCAAAGCTGTTTCGCGACCTGGTCAAAGCCGGCACCGCACTGGAGGAAGAGGCTAAAGATGCCTTGCATGCCAGTGCGGCGGCTCGCAGCTCGGTTGAGGAACGAATAAGCCGGGTCCGGGAAAACTTTCACTTGCAGCGCCCCGCCCGGGGTGAAGACCTGTTGGCCCTGCATGAAAAAATCGATCGCATCGCCAATCAGCTCAGCGAACTGACCTCGGCGCTGGCTGAACAGGGTGTCCTCAAGCCCACCCGCACCCGCTCGGGCACAAAAAAGAAAAGCGCCGTTAAAAAGCCGGCTGCGCGCAAGAAAGCGGCCACCAGCAAGGCCGCCGTTGGCAAGAAAACCGCGGCCAAGGCCCGGCCCAAGCCCAGTGCCCGGAAAGCCGCACCCAGAAGCAAGGCCCGCAAAAGCAAGAGCTGAGCACACCCGGCGGAGCATCCATACCGATGAAAACGCGGGACCGCATTCTGGTGACCAGCCTGGCGCTGTTCAATACCGAGGGTGAAAGCGACACCACGACTATCGACATCGCCAACGAGCTGGATATTAGCCCGGGCAACCTGTACTACCATTTCAAGGGCAAAGACCAGATCATCGCCGAGCTGTTCCAGCAGTACGAAATGGCCCTGAGCGGCACGCTCACCGCCCCGATCGAGGCTCCACTGACTCAACACCCGGGGCAAGTAGAGGACAACTGGTACTACCTTTACGTGGTCATCGAGGAGATGTACCAGTACCGCTTTCTTTACCATAATCTCGATAATCTGCTGCAGCGCTACCCGGACATCGATCGCCGCTTCAAGCGCCTCATCCAACTCAAGCGCGCCACTTTGTATTCAATCTGCCAGACCCTGCTGGATCAAGCGGTCATCGACACCCGGGATCAGCAACTGCTGGGCCTGGTCGACAACATGACCCTCACCCTGACGTTCTGGTTTAACTACGACCGGCTGCTTAACGAGGAACACCCGCCCCAGGTCATCATTCATGGCGGCGTTCTGCAGCTGTTGACGATGGTCGCGCCCTACCTGGGTGACGTTGAACTGGATTTCTACAGGGACTGCCAGGATATTTACCGCAGCATGCTGGGGCGTGACGACGAGGCCTAGCCGGGCTTGTGCAGTAACACCACATCGGCGCCATGCTGTTCCATCAGTGCTGAGTTTCGTAGCGCCCACCACTGCCAGGTCTGCTGGCTGAAAAACACCACATGGGTGGGATCATTCTTGTAATGCCAGCGACTGAATGCCGACTCGTCGAGCACCAGCTTGGTCATTATCGCCAACACACCGCCACCCCTGAGCATACCCCACAGACGCGCCAGCTCCGCTCCCGGCTGGTGCAGGTGCTCCACCACCTCGGTTGCGCTGACGAAATCGTAAGTGTTGGCCAGCACACTGCTGTCGGGATAATAAAAACTGTCATACAGGTCCACGCGGTGGCCCGCATCGCGCAGCATATGGGCCAGGGCCGGCCCCGGGCCGCAGCCAAAATCGAGGCCCTGTGACGCGGGCTGCAACACAGCCAGCAGCGGCTGGCACAAGCGATTGAGGAATTTACGGTACCCGGGATTGTCGGGCTGGTTCTCGTGCTTATCGTACTCGCTGCGCTCCTGCGCCCTGTCCAGGTAGTATTCTGGTGGCACCCATACCAGTGCACAGCGCTCACAACGCAGGTAGTGCCGACGGGCATCACGGCCAAATTCCCGATGCTCCTCGCCACCGCATAATGGACAGTGCGCTTTGTCCATCATCTGCTATTATTCGGCTTCATTTAAAAACCCCCATGACACAAAGGAGACTATCATGGCTATTCAGGTTGGCGACAAAGTTCCCGCTTGCACAATGAAAACCATGGGCGCCGAAGGCCCCGCCGATATCAGCACCGACGACATTTTCGCCGGCAAGAAAGTATTACTGTTCGCAGTGCCGGGCGCTTTCACCCCCGGCTGCTCAATGACCCACTTACCGGGCTATGTCGTCAACGCCGACAAAATCAAGGCCGCTGGTGTCGACACCATCGTCTGCATGGCGGTCAACGACGCTTTTGTCATGGACGCCTGGGGCAAGGCCCAGAACGCTGAGGAACTGCTGATGCTGGCCGACGGCAATGGCGAGTTCACCGCCGCTCTTGGACTGGAGCTCGATGGCAGTGGCTTCGGTCTCGGACATCGCAGCCAGCGGTTTGCCATGCTGGTCGACGACGGCACCATCACGCAATTGAACGTGGAACCCGGCGCCGGCGTAGACGTCAGCTCCGCCGAGA
>CALJFL010000099.1 GCA_938074135.1 uncultured Halieaceae bacterium
TGACTGGCAATGGCCTGTTGCAGCGCCTCCGGCGCCAGCAGTTCGGCAGTGTCGAATTGATCCTCCAGTCCCGGTAGCAGTGCCGCCAGGGGATCGAGCAGGACACGATCGTCAGCACGCAGCACGCCCATGGCTTCCGGCGCGCTGTCGAACAGCCGCTGGCCGGCAGCAAGTAATTCGCCGCGATTGATCCGGGCGCGATAGCCATTGACCTCAATATTGGTTTCAGCCTGATGGCGCAATTGGCGCAGGGCCTCGGGCAGATTGTCGTAAAGCGCTTGCTCGGTGTCAGCCTTGCGGCGCGGGTCAAACCGGGTCTGGCGGATGAAGGCGGCGGCGATGATCTCTACCAGCCGCTCCTGCAACTGCAGCAGGCCACAGCCCGGCAGGGGTACGCTGCGCTGTAACTCGACAATGCCGTTGCTCTCGCTCAACTCCGACACCAGCGCCTGGTGCAGCTGTATCTCCAGGTGAAAGAGTCGACCCGGACCTCCGTGCAGGCTGGCCAGGACCACGCTGCGATTGACCAGGCCTACGGCATCAAAAGGGCACTGCTCGATGATGCCCAGCAACAGAGCCAGCTGCTCCCGTTGCATACTTCCAGATACTGCGAGTATCAGCTCTGCCGGTGCCTCGCCGCGCTGATGGATATCCAGCAGGTGGGCGTGGGCAAGGTCAGCGGTATGCCGGGCCGAACCCAGCGCGGGTTGCAGGGCCTGGGTATTGAGCTGCCACCAGAAGCGGGTATTGATATTGCGCGGCTGCAGCCGGGCGGACGCGCGGGCATCGTTGCCAAACTGGTACTGCTTGCCCGCGAGCAGGGCGTAGCCCGGACTCTGCAAGGCGTCGTTGCCGCGCCATAACTGCAGGTTACTGTCGATAATGTCGAGGACAGCGATGGTCATCAGTGAGCCACGAGGTGGCGCATCAGGCGCTTGTCGGCGTAGCGCTGGCAATCCAGCACCAGCCGCTCCTGGGACAGTTGCAGCTGGTGCAGGCAGAACATGATGATGATACTGAGGACCAGTGCCACGAAGGTACTGTTAAAGGCGACACCAAGGCTTACCGTCACGCCGGATATATCGCCTTCCACTGCTTTGTAGGCCTGCCCGAGGGCATCACCGATACCGCGCACTGTGCCGATAAACCCGATGGATGGAATGGCCCAGGCAATGTAGCGCACCATGGACATTTCCGAGTCCAGGCGGTCTGACTCGACCTCGCACTGCTCTTTGATCGTGTCGGACACCGCCTGAATGCTGCCGGTGGTAGCAAAGCGCTGCAGGGCCGACAGTAGTGTTCTGGGCAGCAGCAGGTCCTGCTCAGTTGGCGGCAGGGCCTCCAGTGAGCGACTGTATTCGCGAGCGTCCTCGGGAAGCAGGCTGGTGCCGTCGGGAATGTCCAGCAGTGCTCGCTCCAGAATGGCTTTTTCCTCTATCGTGCGCCGACCCTTGTAACCCATGATGGCCAGTGCCCAGATAAGCAGGATAAAACAGGCCTCCTGCTCGAAGTCGCGAATCACCACCGCGAAACTGCGCTCCGGAACATAATCCTCGCCGGCCGCCTGCAGTTCCATTTCCTGTTGCAACTGGGCGTCGGCCATGGGCCTGATGGCCCCCACGTACAGCGCATGGACAACGATCACCGCGATGAGCAGTGCAAACAGCTGGAAGATGAACTCCGAAGACAATCGGGTTTTCATGTGTGTTTCCTATATATCGACAGGGAATGAGACCGACAAATCCTCAGAAATCTCCTCGGAGGATTTGTAGTCGAAAGGCGACTCGCTGCGCTCGGCAGGCGCTGGCTCGTCGCCTGCGGTTTCGGTGGTGTTGCCGGTGTCGTTTGCACTGTCGGGCGCTGCGGGTGCCTGAGCCTCCTGTGCCTGCAGCGGTGCCGCCAGCAACGGTGCCGCTAGCAACAGCAGTAAGACGATCGCTGCAATCGGCCGGTTGGTCATCAATTACTCCGCATAGCGTGCAATCCTGAATCCTACGTCATCGCGGCCGGCTTGCCCATAATCGCGAAAGGACAGCCGCAGTTCCGCCAGTTTACTCAGGGACCAACTGGCACCGCGGATCACATAGTTGTCGCCAGTTTGGCTGCCCAGCGGGTCGAGTTCGCTGGTGCCATTGGCGGAGGGAATCGTATAGACGTCATGCACCCACTCGGCAACGTTACCGCCCAGATCGAAAAGCCCTTTGCGACTTGCCTGGAAACTGCCCACCGGGGCACTGACCACGTGGCCGTCGGTGTAGCCATTGAGAACCCGGCCGGTGACGTAAGCGGACGTGTTATCGGCATAGTTTTCCATAACCGTGGTCGGCGGAAAGGTGTCACCCCAGGTGAATTTCAGCAGGGTTTCCCCCTCGACCCGTGCTGCCCAGGCCCACTCAGCTTCCGTGGGCAGGCGGTAACCCGTCGCCGACGGGTTGTAACCGGATACGATGCCGTTGGTTTCCCGGTAAAACGGGGGCAGTCCCTCTCGGTCACTCAGCCAATTGCAAAAGCGGGCGGCCTGCTGCCAGCTGACCTGCACAGCTGGCTGGTGTTCCCGGTTGAGGCTGTTGCCTTCGATCTGGCCGGAATTGTGGCTGGCGAGAAATTGCCTGAACTGGGCATTGGTTACTTCCGTGGTCTGCAGGTAGAACTGCCGCTCGAGTTCAACCGGGTGCAACACTTCGTTGGCGCGGCGTCCCGGTTCCCGCCGGGAGGCGCCCATGGTGAAACTGCCACTGCCGGCATCCTGGGGACTGAACAGCAGTAGTGTTTGGCCCAGCGCCGTAGTGATCCTGGGTTTGATGCGCGCGGCCCGCGCTTCCTGCTCGGTCTGCAGGCTGATCGCGACCAGTTGCTGCAATCCGGGACGCGGTGTCACCCGTTGGCGCTTGCTGGCGTAGCCCGCCAGAGACACCTCTATGGTGTGCGCTACCGCTGGCAATGACAGATTCTGGCTGCCCTTGCCAACCGGTTTGCCGTTGACCCTGACGATGGCATCGGCGGGCGTAATATCCACTCGCACCTCGCCCAGTTGGGCCCTCAGTTTGATGGTTTTATCCGCGCTGCTACCGGCCGTTACGGTCAGGGTTTCGTTGTGGCGCCGGTAGCCGGGTTTGAATACGGCGAGCCGGTGGGAGCGATCCGGCGCAAGAGCCAACTCCAGCGGTGTCTGGCCCTGGAAT
This sequence comes from uncultured Halieaceae bacterium, assembly GCA_938074135.1. The sequence continues at coordinate 3,183 of CALJFL010000099.1, forward strand.
TCACCGTCTACGGTGACATTGGCGCCGGAGGGGCTGCTAGCCAAGGCAATCAGACCGGCTGCGGGCTCCAGAGTGATTGTACCGAGGGCCTGAGCCTCGCCGGCGACGATCTCCAGCGTTTGTTGCCAGTCGGCAAAACTGGCCAGCTGCAGTATCAGCTGACGCTCGCCTTGCAGGATTTCCAGGGTGGCGGGGGTGGTGCCGGCACTTTCGCCATCGACCAGAATGGTGGCGCCGGTCGGTGTGCTATCGATATTGACCTCGGCCCAGGCGGGCGCCAGTGTCAGCTCGAGTTGCTGGCGTACCTCGCGGCCAGTCACTGGTAAGGCCTGCGACAGGTCCAGGTAGCGCTCCGCCTGTACCGTCAAGGTGTGCTCACCGGCCTCCACCGGGAAATCGTTCAGCGGCGTTTCGCCGATTTGCTCATTGTCGATCAAGACGCGTGCACCTGGCGGTTCGCTGGTGATCGTGAGTTTGCCCGGCAGCGGCTGCAGTATCAGTTCCACCACCTGGCTGTCCTCGTCAGTGACAACGAGCTGGCTGTTCAGGTTGTGGTAGCCGGGCGCAGTGACCGTTATGGGGTAGTCACCGGGGCGCATCAACAAGCGCTGGCCGAAAGGGATCAGCAGGCCACTGATGTCAATGTCCGGCTCACTCTCGGCAATCACGCTGACCTGCACCGAACGGGCGGTGAACAGGAAGCCCATGATAAACAAGAAGCACAGGGCACCGGCGGCAAATGCCCAGCGTAAGTGGCTGGCCTTGCTAACCGGCTTGGCCGAGGCCTCCGTCAGGGGCGCGAAGGCGCTGGGCTGAATTGCATCCTGACCATTCGCGGTCGGGCCGGCGGGATCCAGGGAGCGCGGTGTAATCGGTTCGTCGGACACTAGATTTTTTCCGTGCAGGCGATAGTGACCGGGCCTATCGGATTCTGGTGACTGATTTCAAAGTTACGGCGGACGTCACGATAACCCGTGCGGGTGCCGACGGCAGTATATTTGCCTGGCCGCAGCTGCAGCTGGTGTTGCTCGAAGCGCCCCAGGCGGGCGACCTTATAGACGATCACCTCGGTCTCCAGGTCGGAACGCAGTGTCACATCAATCGGTGTGTTAGCCAGCTTGAGCAAAGTATCGAGCTGGTCCAGTTGCCGACTGAGTACAGGACCCTTGGGCGTCAGGTTGCGGGCCTGCCGCAATAGCTTTTCTGTGGTCTCCGCCACCGCCGTATCGGACAGTCGACTCGGTTCGTCAATCGCGGCCTGGAATTGCTTGTGCAGGCGAGCCCTGGGCTCACTGCGGGCCAGTCCCTCACGGGCAAACAGGATGTTGCCGTCGATGGACAGCGCTGCGTTGTAGGCCTTCACCGCCTCCTGCCATTTTTCCTCGCTCTCGTAGCTACTGCCCTGTCGCTGCAGGCGGCCCAGTTGCGCTGCGGTTTCAGCAGCCGCCACTTCCTGCATGGCGCTGGCGGCCTCGCTCGACCCGGGTTGCAGGGTGTCGGCTCTGCGGAAGGCGCCGCGTGCGGTATCAAAACGGGATTCATCGAGCGCGGCATAACCATCGCTCATCGCATCGTTAAACTGTTGGGCATTGTAAGCCGCACTGACTCGCGCCAGTTCGGTGGCCGCCCGCTGGTGGGCCGGGTCGAGCCCAGTGGCCACTTTCAGTGTTTGCTCGGCATCAGCGAGATCGCCCTTGGCCTCACGGGCAGCGGCGCTAGCCAGTTGCTCAAGGAGGGCTGGCAGGGAGGCCAGCCTGGCCTGCATTGGCGCCAGTCTGGGTTCGCCAGGTTCGATAAGAGTTGCCAGTTCCAGCGCTGTCGTCGCCGCATCGGCGTCACCACTCTCAATCGCCAGGCGCGCCACCTCCAGCTGCTCGTCAAAGGCATTGGGAATGCCGGCCTCCAGCGCCAGCAGCTGGGCTAGCGCATCTTCATAGCTGGCCTTGGCCTCGATAAACTTGCGCTCCTTGTACTCGCTATCGCCACGTTCAGCCGTCGCTGTGGCCGCGCCGAAAGCCTCTTCCGCCCAGACGCTGACGCTGCGTTCCTCAAGTCGAAACTGTACATCCAGTAGTTCGCCCAGCACGTCCTGGGCATCCTTGCGCAGCTTGGCCAGTTGGGCGTCTGACCAGGGTGAGGCCTCCTCGGTGGCCCGGGTCGCCTTGCCTGTAGCCACGCTGTTGTCGGCGGCAGTGGTTTCTTCGGCGGCTGTCGACGTGGCGGCCGGATCGGCCGGTTGGGGGGCAGAGACTTTGCCGGGTAGCCAGAACACCACGATGACGGCAGCCAGTAGCAGGCCCAGTAGGGCAGGTATCACCCATGAGGGTGCACCGCCCGTGGCCTGGACAGCAGCGCTTGCCTCGGTTGCGGGTTCGGGGGGCGGCGCCGGGTCGAACCGGGTAGGCTGGACTTGCTCGTTATGCGAGGACATGCCGTCGTAATGGCCTTACCTGGTGACAGTCAGGAGTTAGGGTTGATTTGAGGTGGTAACGGATTCGTCGGGAATGGCCAGTTCGCCGATTTCGGCCCGGTAGATCTCGGCCAGCAGTTCGCGCCACTGGTCGTACTGGTCCTCGACGTTGCCACTGAGCATGACCGTGCGATCTTCCAATTCGATCACCTGGGGAGTAATTCCCGCTTCCAGCGACATACCCAGTTCTTCCAGCGCTTCCACATGTATCTGGGCTTCGTTGCGCGCTTCCAGTCCGCTCTTGAGCAAATAACCGCCACCGAGTATCGCCACGTTACCCGCCGCCCGACTGGAACTGTCACTGCTGCTGGCGGCGGCGATCCCCGCCAATACGGCGACACCGCCAGCGATCAGGCGTCGGGTGCTCTCGGCTTTTAACTCTTGCAGCGCCATGGCTTCCTCATAACTGAGTTTGCGCCATTCCTGGTATGGGCCAATCATCTCGCCGTTAAAGGTGCCGTAATACTCCTGCATGGTA